>NZ_BDHE01000482.1:0-56909 GCF_054786175.1 Treponema sp. R8-4-B8 | reverse complement strand
CAATGGGAAAAAAGACTGTTATGAATTGCTGTTTCTAACCGGAAAGAAACCGCCATATTCTATATTCCTCACAGATGATCAATTTGTCTGTGAAACCCCGCTTAAAAAAGACTGCTGGTACGGCAAAATGGACATTTATGTCGGCGGCTTACACCTCTGCAAAAACTGGTTTGATAATTGCTATTACCGTGAAGAGGATACAATCCCCTGCGATAAACCGGTTGATAATATGCCTGCTTTTACTTACGCATATTCCCTTGATGAATAAGTACTCACTCCGGCGGCAGTTACCACAAAATAGCTTTATGATACTGAAACAATTATTTCTCACTCCCTGAAACTTCATTCCACCTTTGCCGTATCGCGGCTGAAGTTTGCAGCGCGTTGCGGTTACTTTCAAAAAAAAGCCGCAGTTCTTCCAAGAAAATAATTTCGTATTTCCGCGAGTCGGGTTTTCCGGAAAAACCTTCCGCAATGACTGACGCTTCAAAAATGTCCCACGCTTTGGAATAGAAAAGATCTTCGCTTACATAATTGCCGGGAATAATGCTGGAAACCATGCCGGGAACCGCTTTTAACTCTGCGCAAAGGAGGGGGCTTTTTTCTGCAAGGAACGCAAGGAAACTCCACGCTTTATCCGGGTGGGAGGTATTGGCGGAGATGCCGGCATAAATAGAGGAAATGCCGATGTTGTACTTTCCACCGGTTTCCGGGCCGGGAATTGTTGTTACGCCAAACGCGTTGTCTCCCATTTTCGCCCTCAGATACGGAATTGTACGGGTAGAGGCAATAATCATTGCAACTTTTCCACGGATAAACGCGTCAAGGCGTTGATCGCCTGTTGTTTCAAAAACATCCGGCGCTAAAAGCCCCTCACGGTTGAGTACTCCAAAAAATGAAATGTCATTGGTCATCGCCCTTGTTAATGTCGGAGTGATTCCCTCTTCCGGCCAGAAATTGCCGCCTGCCGCCCATATCCATGAAAAAATATCCCTGGACAGAGACTGACTGTCGTTTTGACTCAAACTTAACGCGTATCCCGCCGCGCCGGAATTGCCTCGGGAGACCTTTCTCGCATAAGCGGTAAATTCTTCCCTGTTCTTTGGCGGATGATCAAAACCTGCGGCTGTAAGGATATCAATATTGTAAAAAAGCATATCCATAAAAGAGACAAGGGGGATTGCCATTTGACGCGCGCCTGATTCGTAGTTAGTAAATGAATTTAATTCGATCAAAGCGTTTACGTCGATAAGGGTGCTGTAATCACCTTCGATAAAAAAAAGAACGTCGGGTTCAATATCGGTATCGGTATCGTTGTCGCTATCGCTGTCGCTGTTGCTATCGCACTTGGCAAAAAGAAGCCGAATATCGGGGTTTTTTTCTTGAAATTCCAATATCAATGTTTCCATTAGTTCTTTTCCAAACAGTTCTTCAGCGCTTACAGATAAATAAAGATTCACCTGTTTGGATTCGGCTTCCTTTTTAACTGGCAGTTTTACAATTAACGCGGAAATGGTTAAAATTAACAAAGCTAAAATGATAATAATATCTATACGGTCGATATTGAGTATTGATTCTTTTACCTTAATAATAATATTTTCGCCAATATGACATATCGACTTTTTTAGATTTTTAAGGTACATCTTAACTATGCTTACTTTTTCTAAAAGGCTCATTTACACGCTCTCCAATAAAATTCGGCAAATAAATCCGGGATATATTGACGCGGACGGCGTCGCTTCCGAAGGTAAGTTGATAATAGATTTTGCCAAAACAAAAAAACCTCCTTTTGATATTAAATCAGAATCTTCATATAATTCCTACCTGTCAAACGGGTCTCTTACGCTTGGCTTGAAAAAGGTAAAATGTATCGCGTGGGTAGATATGCCCGGTTATGAATTTCAGGATCATATAATAGAAGCAAAAATCCGGCTGGACAGTCTTGGCGGTTACTCGGCTGCCGGGATTATTTTTCGCATTATGGACGAGGAGTCATATTATATGGCGCTTGTTTCCAGTAAGGGGTATTTCCGCCTTGACGCGGTAAAGGATAACGCGCCCAAAACCCTTATCGCATGGACCGAAATATCTGATTTTGACGGTATAAATTTTACTATGAATATAATCACCTGCGGCGCGTGTTTGATTTTTCTTGTAAACGGCAAATGGTTGGGAGAAGTCGCTGATAGTACCGTCGCCTACGGCAAGCTTGGTTTTGCTTTGGCTTCTTATGAATCTGTTGAAGAAACAGATGAGTATGTTTGTAAGGCAATGCTTGATTATCTTTCTGTTGACACGCGGGTAAAGTCGATAGAAGAATGTTATAAGAAATGGACCGACGATTCCAATATAAATGCCGAGGGGCGTTTAAGGCTTGCTGAAACTTACGCCGTAATGGACGAACCTGTTAAGGCTCTGGATCAAATTAACAGGGCGTGGAAACGCAGGGATGAAGTTATCAGTACTGTTTCCGGAGCGTCTAAAGTAAAGACAAAAAGAGAATTGCTTCTTGCTGCAAGAATGTCATTCCGTCTTAGGGAATACAAAGCGGCGGAAGAATTTATCAACGCAATTATTGATCAATGGCCGGACTCAGCCGAAGGAAAATTAGCGTGTACGGAAAAAATAAAAATATTATACGAGTTAAATAAATTTGCCGAGTTAAAAGAATTTGTAATAAAGCATCCGCATGATATAAATAAAGATATTGATTATTACACATTGTTTGCAAAATGCCTTTGGGAACTAAAAGATTATTCTGACTCAGCCGAAGCGTGGGACAAGGCTTTTAAAATGAACGCGGAAAACGGCATATATGCGGCTAACGCGGCTAACGCGCATGAAATGGCAGGGAATAAAAAAGAAGCGCTGTCGCGTTATGTCAGCGCGGGGAAAATTTTCCTTAATCAAGACAATATGCCGGAACTTGCCGCTCTTATGCCAAAACTGTCCCTGCTTGGAACAGAGAACTGGGAAGCCCGCGCGCTTGCAGGAAAATGGGCGTTCAGTATCGAAGACTATGACAGAAGCGCGAAAGAATTTGAAGCTTCCAACAAACTCAGGTGCGCCATCAGGCCGCGCCCGAAAGCGGATCCGGCTCTTTTATATTTATGGGGGCTTGTTTATTACATTAAAGGAAAAATTAAATCGGCAATACGCCTTATAAAAAGAGCGGTGAGACTTGCCCCGGACTATGAGCTTTTCCGCACGAAACTGGAAGAACTTATGTTAATTGATGACAACGCCAATGATGAAAATAATTGAATGACGGCAGTTTTTGGAAGACGGATTTTCACATAACGGGAAATCTTCTTCTATGACTGTAGGAATTTTTGACGGCGTACATATAGGTCATCAGGCGCTGTTAAAGTTGATTGTTTCGCATGGTACTGATAAAACGCCAGTTGTTGTCACATTTAGGCATAACCATAAAATTGAAAGCGGTAATATTTTAACTTTTAAACAAAGACTGGATATATTTGAAAGTATGGGAATACAGATGACGGTTGTTATTGATTTTACTGAAGAATTTAAAAAAATGCCGGGGATTGAGTTTTTAAAAATTTTGTTAAAGCGCGGCAATGTCGGTTTCTTCGCTGTTGGAAGTGGTTTTAAGTGTGGTTATCAGCAGGATACTGACGCGCAGATGATTCAAGAATTTTTCGCTTTGCATAATATTACGGCGGAGATTTTGCCAAAAGTTATGGAAGGGTCTCTGCCTGTCAGCTCAAGCCGTATCAGAAGCGCGATAAGCGCGGGAGATATTGAGTTGGCGCAAAAAATGCTGGGAAGAGCGTATCCGTAATACGCATGGAAAGCGCGTCATTACTAAAGTCCGATACGGACTTTAGTCCGAACAACTCTATTCTTCTTTTTCTGTCCATGTCCATTCATCACTGTAAATATCAGATCGCGTATATACTCCCGCCGCTTTTTCGTAAATAATATTATAGGCGTTTTCAAAACCGCCGCCAAAAGATAAATCACTAAGCGTTACATTTTCCCCAATGGTAATACTGGTTATTTGGTTGTGAAAAAACGCATGAACGCCGATTGTTTTAACGCTGTCAGGGATTGTGACTTCGCCCAAGTTATTGTATTCAAAAGCGCTGTTTCCAATAGATGCGGCTTTTTCAGAAATTGTGACATTTGTTAATTGATTATTAAAAAACGTATTAGCCCCAATAGTTACAACTTCGTTTGGAATGGTAATTTCGCCTATATTATTATTTGCAAACGCGCTGTTTCCAATAGTGGTAACGCTATTTGGAATAGTAACTTCGGACAATAAATTATAAGAAAAAGCGTTTTCCCCGATGTGTTCGACTCCTTCTGAAATAGTAATATTAGTTAATCTGTTATATGCAAACGCGATATTTCCAATAGTGATAACATTTTTCGGTATGGTTATGGCAGATAACTTGTTATATGCAAACGCTCCGTTTCCAATAGAGGTAATATTTTCCGGTATAATAATACTGGATAACTGATTATATGCAAATACGCCGTTTCCAATAGTAGTTATTTTTTTAGGAATAGCAAAAGTGGACAATTGGTTACGATAAAACGCGTTATCTCCAATGTATGAAACATTTTCTGAAATAGTGATATCAATAATTTCATTATAGGCAAAAACCGCATTTCCAATGCTGGTAACGCTTTTTGGAATATCAACTGTAGTCAGATAATTATTTGCAAATGCGTTATTTCTGATAACGGTAATATTTTCCGAAAAGACAACATTGGTCAGTTGTTTATTATTAAACGCGTCAATTCCAATTGATGTGATAGGCACTTCGGCTATTGAAGGCGGTATTATTATAGAACTTTCCAATATATCTTTTCCCGTAATTGACAATTCTGAAATTCCGCTAAAGTGCCAGTCTGCGTAAACAATCGCGGTTTTTGCATCCCACCTCGTGAAACCGCGATACGGATCAAGACCTACCCTAATCAAGCCTGTTTTTCCTGATGTTATGGGTAGTTCATAAGTCATCGTATCTGTCTTTGTTAAAGAGCCTTTTATCACGGAAAAGCCGGCGTTTATTTTTATGTCATCGGTGGTAAGGGCAAAATTGTCATCGTTTACTGTAAAGAGCAGTGTGGTTGTTGGATTGTCAGGAGAACCGTCGGCAGAAAGTAAAATGATAGCGTAATTATTTTCACTGGAATCGGCCTGTTCATCACAAGTAATAAAAAAAATTAACGCAGAGACGGTAATAGCAAATAATTTTATAATTACGCTTTTTTTCATTTTGCGTTTACCGCTAATTCAATAGCATAATCAAGCTGC
Organism: Treponema sp. R8-4-B8; assembly: GCF_054786175.1. Taxonomy (NCBI): domain Bacteria; kingdom Pseudomonadati; phylum Spirochaetota; class Spirochaetia; order Treponematales; family Treponemataceae; genus Treponema; species Treponema sp. R8-4-B8. Next base: position 51,616 of record NZ_BDHE01000482.1, on the reverse strand, counting down.
TCATCGCCGGTTTTATTTGCTATTATGTGCTCTTCATAGGGAGATATTCCGATTCCTTCATAATAATTCCCGTCCATATCTGTCACTCTTTCCGGTGAAATAGAATAATACCACCCGTTTATCATGGAGCGATCTTTCCGTGAAGACAACGCCCCGCATGTCGGAGTTCCCGTATGCGTTACATTGCTCTGGGTACGCAACGCCATAGCAAACCATTCCGCGGCGGAAACTGAATTTCTGTTTGTCAACAGCACAACAGGTTTTGTGTAATTGTACATGTTCCCGGAAACTGTTGAAAAAGGCCTTATGGTGTAAATTTTAGGGGCGGATAAATCATTTGGTCCGGGACCTGTTTTCATTCTTGCTTTCATATAGTCTTTTTGTTCGGACGCAAAATGAGAGGCGATATATTCCATTATAAAAATTTCTCCTCCCCTGTTATTGCGAACATCCAAAACAATAGCATTAACACTTGCAAGACTGTGTAAAATATTGTCAATTGCCCTTCCCCATTCATGGTCATCTTGTTCAAATTCTTCATCTGTAAACAATGCAATATAAATATAACCTATGTCAGGCTTCTTTAAAAATCTGCCGTATAAGAAATTTTTATATTCACTATTTCCGTTTTCTATCAAATAACTTTTTACCGTGGAAAGATTAAAATCTTCATTATAGCTGTCATAATAACTGCCGACAAATTTACCCGGGGCAAATAAGCCAACATGGGGATCATTTAGTTCTTTTAACATATTTGCACATACATTAAATAATGATTCATCAGACATATTAGGATTTATTTTATAAGCATATCCGTTCGGTTCATTATAATATACGTCGTACCAACTGTTATACTTGGTGTTACTGCACATTCTAAAATCTAAATTTGCATGGATAGTATTAAAATCATTCCAGAGGCTTTTTATTACTTCTTTAGGACTGATATCGGGGTCTTGTCCTAAAAACAACTGACATGCGGACAGTATTGCAAATAACGGTAAAATTAAAAATTTAAAAATTATTTTCAATTTCTTCTCCTAAAAAGAAAACGCAATTCCCGCATTTACGCTGAACAACGCGTCTTTTCTTGGCTGTGGAAATGTTATGTGTGAAAATTCAAATCCAATGCCCAGATAAAAAGAAAATAATCCGCTTATTTTATAATGGTATTTTAAATCGCCAAAAACAGCTTGGTAATTATGAAGGCTTGTTATACTTTGCTCCATATCAAGAGGCGCGTAAAGTAATCCAAAATAAGGCGGTCTTAATCCATAACCAAAAACAGGAAGACTTACCGAGAAAACAAGTTTGTTATTTTCGTTGATGATCCATTTTTGAGTCACATGAATATTAAGCGATAATAATATTGTTAAGCTGTAATAATTTGACTGCTGTAAAACAGAGTAATAAATATCGCCCCGAATGGCTCCGCCAAGGTATCCGGGAAAAACCCGGTTTCCCCAAAGTCTGTAATCCAGCGCGTTTTCCAAATATGTCCTAAGAAAAACAGATTCCCTCTGGTAGTATGTATAAAAATCTTCATGATATTCCATTTCTACCGCTTTATTTTCACCCGATAAAAATCCAAAATTAAGCGAATAATAAAAATTATTTTTTTCGACATTACAATTTAAATTAAAATTCAGAGCGTTAACGTATCTGTTAAGAGGCAAATCCGTTTCTTCCCGGTATCCGGTAAACGAATAACCAAGACCCGTTCCTATCCTAAAAGGCTTATCAGCTTCCGGCGTTTGCGCGGCAGTTTGACCAATATTAATCAAAATAAAAAAAATGAACGCCAAGTGGGGTTTTTCTAATCGCATCTTTATTAAATAATGGTTATCTTTCCATATAATGTCAATGGTACATGACAAACGTCTTTATTTATGGTATAATATCTTATTCATTAAAGGAGATTAGCATGGATAAAGAAACTGAAAATTATCTAAAAGCACAGGCAAAAGAAATCCGTAAAATGACAATCGAAGAAATCGGAAATCTTGGGACAGGCCATATCGGTGGGGCAATGTCAATCGTAGACCTTTTGGCTCTATTATACTTTCACCGTATGAAAGTTGATCCGCAAAACCCACGCTGGGAAGAACGCGATCAACTTGTTGTTTCCAAGGGACACTCAGGTCCCGCCGTTTACGCGACTTTGGCGCTCAAGGGATTTTTTCCTAAAGATTGGCTTACTACTCTGAACAAGGGCGGAACAAGCCTCCCCAGCCATTGCGACCGTAACAAGACCCCCGGCATCGACATGACCACAGGGTCTTTAGGGCAGGGTTTTTCAGCCGCCATCGGCATAGCCCTCGGTTTAAAGATGGATAAAAAAACATCGACCGTGTACACGATTATCGGCGACGGTGAATCCAACGAAGGGCAGATTTGGGAAGGCGCGTTATTCGCCGGTTTCCAAAAACTTCCTAACTTAATTGCTTTTACCGATAATAACAAACAACAGCTTGACGGCTTTTCCAAAGACATTTTGGATATGGGAAATCTTGCCGCAAAGTGGGAACAATTCGGATGGTTCACCCAGGAAGTTGACGGTCACGACGTTGCCGCTTTGGACGCCGCGATTGAAAAGGCTCTTGCGGAAAAAGAAAGAGCTTCAATGATCGTCATGCACACGATCAAGGGAAAGGGCTGTTCCTTTGCGGAAGGCGTAGAAAAAAATCACAGCATGGCTTTTGACATGGAAAAAGCGAGAGAAGCCATTGCCGCGTTAGATAAGGAGTAAATCATGGCAGAACAACAAAAAGAAATGCGAATGGCGTATGTCGATACAGTAATGGAGTTAGCTGCAAATAATAAAAACATTGTAGTACTGGAAGCGGATTTAATGAGTTGTACAAATACGGGTATTTTTAAGAAAACATATCCCGACCGTTTTTTTAACTGCGGTATCGCGGAAGCCAACATGATTGGCGTTGCCGCTGGTCTTTCCACTCTGGGTAAAATTCCGTTTGCGTCAGGCTTCGGCTGTTTTTCATCAAGGCGCGTATACGATCAATTTTTTCTTTCAGCTAACTATGCAAGGTTAAATGTAAAATTGATAGGCACGGACCCGGGCGTAACCGCCGCTTATAACGGCGGAACCCACATGCCCTTTGAAGAACTTGCCCTGATGAGGGTTGTTCCGAAGCTTACAATGCTCGAACCGTCAGACCCCGTGTCCTGCGCCGCCTTCGTCCGCTTAATGGCGGAAGAATACGGCTGTCATTACCTGCGTATTCCTCGCAAACCCGTACCTTATCTGTACTCAGAAAATGAAACATTCAAGTTTGGGCAGGCAAAAGTTTTAAAAGAAGGAAAAGATGTTTGTTTTATAGCGCTTGGCAGCCTCATGGTGAACCAGTCGCTGAAGGCCTGCGAGAAACTTGCCGCAGAGGGAATCAACGCCGGAGTGCTTGACGTACTCACCTTAAAACCAATTGACCGTGACGCTATATTGAACCAGGCCGGCAAAGTACGCGCGGTTATCAGCACGGAGAACGCCCAAATAATGAGCGGTCTTGGCAGCGCGGTAGCGGAAATAATTGCCGAAGAGGGCTGCCGTTGCAAGTTCGCGCGCATCGGTATTCGCGATGAATTTGGCGAAGTGGGAACACAGGATTACCTTGTAAACCGCTTCGGGCTTGATGTTGACAGTCTTGTGAAGAAAGCGAAAGAGTTGTTGAAATAATTTTTCACAAGCGAGAGATGGGAAAGGACACAGGGGTTACCTCTGTGTCCTTTTTATTTTTTTCTGTCCTCATACCCGGTTTTTCCGCAATTTGTGCGGAAGCCGTCTTTTTTAATCATCGTTGCCCGAGCCGCCCAACGGGCGGCGAAGTTTTAACAGACCGTTATGTGAAGTTGGGGCGTATACCATATTCTATTTTTTACCGACCATTTTGCGAGAATACATAAAATAATTCTCCTAGTCTCACATAATGTTCCGGCGTACAGTTACCATTTGTTAAGTGCCGTTTTTGTTTATTTCAGTTCTTTATTTTTGAAATATTTACCTTGCCACATCGATTTTTTTATCTTTTCAAAAGTTTCCTTATCTACTTCTTTAATCAAGTGTCGTATTTTCTTTTCTTTTGTATCCAAGAAATACGTCAGCAAATAAATTTTACCTTGTTCAAAGTATCCAGTTACTATTATATTATCAGCCTTCCAGTCATTGTCACTAAAGTCAACAAGAAATGTATATTCACCAGTTGGCAATTCTATAGAAGCTGATCTTGATAATCCAGAACGCCAAGAAATTGTATGATCATTAATTTTTTTTACATTAAAGTTGTTGTGAAAAACAAATATTGCCGCATTTTCACTTGCAATAGAAGGATTATAAGGTTCTAATACTTTAGTTTTTGGCGCAATTAACCAAGCAATACCAAAAACAACCATTGCAATACAACCTATAATACCCAATACCAAAGAAAATCCTTCCTTAAATTTTGTAAACCATGCCATTTTATTTCCTCCGATTAAATTTTTAGTACTTTTAACCAAATTTGTCAATACATATTTTCAACAATTTATGAAAATATTATTTTTACGCCAGCAAAAATGGCGCATAACGTTCCGGATTAGCCTAGCCCCGAAGGGGTGTACTTTTACCGACTTGTTATGCGATGCTTTTTTGTTCCACACTACCGAATCACCCCCCGACAAGGACGGCGGAGGCGATTCATTAATTGTTTTATATAATATTTTAATATAAATGTAACTCATAGTCTGTAGACTTATAGTCTATATATAGACAAAATTAAACTAAATTATGGAATACAATCTTACTAACCTTGGGATCATTTTGCAAAAGGAACGCAAAAAGAAAGGATTATCTCAAGAAAAATTGGCAGAAATAGCAAATTTGCACAGAACATATATAAGTGATATTGAAAGAGGTGTCAGAAATCCTACTATAACAACTATTTTTACACTTTGCAAGGCTCTTAATATAACTCCTACAGAATTGTTAAAAGGATTTGAAAATGGAAAATAATTTCTCTGATAAATCTCAATTTGAAACAATATCTAATATATTAATAGGATACATAAAAGTCCCATTTGCGTTGGACACTATACCTGGTTCATTTATGGAAAATGTCCTTTCCCATGTCAGAAAAGGAAAAGTGCTAAATACTTACGATTTTGTTGATGTAATAAATACCGAAAAGCATATTGGATGGCAAATTAAATCAACTAAAGATACTACACCAGTAACATGGAAAAGAGCAAAAATAAAAAATTCTGATAATTTGATTAAGGGGTCGCAAAAATCAGAACAGGGACTTGTAGCGTTGGGAAATGCTATTATTGATTTTTGCAATGAACATGCCCTTGAAAGCATAAAAAAGTATGATTTAAAAGAAATATACTATTCGCGCCTTATTGTATCTGAAAATCGTGAGGTGATGTATTTTGAAAAATTACTTTGTACAAAAGATAACCCTATTATTTTTGATAAAACCAATTTTTATTGGAAATGGTCTACGCAAAAAAATACTGTACGAAAAGAGCAACTTCCAGCATTACACGGTTTTAATAAAAAAACAAATGAAAAATGGTTTGCATGGCACGGACTTGGAGAAAATCAGTTGCACTTTAGCGGAGAAAAAAACTGGTGGCCAAATGAGACTAACCCGCATCATATCCGTTTTTTATTTCCACAAGCCGATGAAAGATTATCGCAAGACCAATTCATGGCTTTGTTACAGAGCGTTTCGAAGCAGAAAAAAAACTCATTGAGATTTGTTTTGCCAGAATAGGTGGGACAGAGTTACCTATTTGACCAGCTTGTTCATTGTAAGAGCCGATAAATCTAAAGTCATCATTATATCCGTGAAGTCGTGCTGCTTCTCTGATAGTAATTAATCTTTTATCTACCGGATGTCCCCATCTACCAGAACCAGGATGAAAAACCCATCGGGTGATTGTGGGGCAAATCATATCCTTTTCTAATATCCCATATGCTCCACTATATCCACCTTTTGGCTTTAATTCATCAGGGAGATTTTTTATTCCTTCACCTGGTTTAAGTTTTTGAAGGCGTTCATTTTGTATTGGCTGTAATTTCCGTGCAACGTGATTATAAAAAGTTCCTTGTTTTGAACGCATTGATTCTTGATATTTACTTCTTGGATTGCATCTATAAGTTCCCGGCTCAATTCCTTCCCCCTGTTTTATACTTGGTAAGTCACTTATTGCCTCCCATACTGTAACATAATTGTTTTCTTCAAAACCTAATCCTACTTCTTTCTTAAAAGAAATTGGCTTTGGCAGTTCTGGCTCAACTCCGTCTCTACGGGCAAGAAAAAAAGCCCTTCGCCTATTTTGTGGCACTCCAAAATCAACGGAATTATAAACATTATCAATAATTTTATATCCAAGTGAAATAAGTTTTTCATTTATTATTTGAGTATATTTTGTGTTAAAACCATTCCGCATTTCAGCAACATTTTCAATTAAAATCCAGAATGGGTATATTTTTTCACAAAAATCTAAATATGTTTCTATTAAAAGATTATTTGCACTATCTGCTTCCCTTTTTGAACGCGGAACGTTTTTACTAAAGCCCTGACAAGGTGGCCCCCCTACCAATAATTCAAGTTCGCCTCTTTTAATTCCTAAAGATGACAATAAATTTTCTGTTTTAATTTTACGAAGGTCTTCACAAATGGCTTGAGCATTTGGAAAATTATATTCAAAAGTCTTTAGATACTTTTTCTCGACATCTATTCCAGCCAATACAGAAAAACCAGCCATCTCAAGTCCAAGTGAAATACCCCCACAACCACAAAAAAGGTCTATGGCTCTATAGTTTTTGTTCTCCATGTAACTTATAGTATTCGTTTTTTCATGTTTGTCAAGTAGGTTTATATTGGAAATTTTACTATTTTTTATTCAATTTTATTGATTTTTAAGTGCCACGCATGGCACCTGTGAAGATAAATTTGGGACAAAATAGTTTCGCATAACGTTCTGGCGGTATATGACGTTTTTTGCGCCCGATAAGGAAAACCGCGAAGCGGTTTTACGGGCGCAAAAAAATGTGGCGGAGCAAAACCCCACAAAGGGCGTAAGCCCGACTGGTGCTTTGCGTAGCCCGAGCCGCCGACAGGCGGCGATGCGTTTACCGACCTGTTAAGCGAAGCACCACCACACGCTGCCTTATTTGACTACGCCGATTTATTACACATTTTATTTTATTATACTATTCTTTCTGAACCAATACCCTTCTAAATTTGTCTTTGTTTTTTATTTTTGGAACATAGCAATCAATAATTTTATATCCTTTTTCTAATAAACCATTAAATAAAGGATGATTTGATACTGCAAAAGGTTTTTTATAATCACTTGGAATATAACAATTATCAACCTGCAAATATCCGCTGTCGTCATATTTTATATATTTTTCAGGTATTTCTTTTAACGGAACAATTTTTAAATGTTTGTATCTAGGTCTGTTTTTAATTTTTATATTGGTATACCAGAAACAAGGGTTGCTTACAATTTCTTTTTTGGGATTTAAAAACCAATCTACTCTATTATATCCTCCCCATGCTTTTTTTTCCTTAAAATATGACATATATGCCATTGTTACATAATTAGTTTGTGCCGATATTATTAAAAAACGTTTTCCACTTTTAATTATAAGTTCCCAATAATCTATAGCTTTTGAAAATGGCGGATTTGTGCAAACTATATCCGCTTCTTCTTTTAATATTTTTATTGATAGTGGGTGATCAAAACTCCCATTATAACCTTCCGGGAATTCTTTTTTACCAAATTCTTTATAACCTGTTTTTGTAAATATATACCCTTTAACACCTTGATTAAATAAATCAACCGGACCGCTGTAATGCGTACAAATAAGTTTTTTTAATCCAAGTTCTCTGAAATTTTGTATAAAATAAATTGAAAAAGCAGACGTGTTTTTTTCATTGTCATCAACCGCATCATCACAATTACAAAATACAGTTTTATTATTCCAAATATTTTTATTATACATTGATAATTCTTTTTCTACATCCTCTAATCTCGTATAAAATTCATCATTATTTATTTTTTGTGCTTTTTGAAGTAATTCCTTTCTTGTAACCCCTCTTTCTTCAAGAGACGGTGTTGTTCTTTTTACTATTTTTACAATTTGTTTTTTATCTTCTGTTTTAAGATATGTTTCTTTTATAAATAACGGATGAGATTTAATAAATTTGACATATTGATTAAACCAATGTGTATTAAAAAAATATATTTCTTTACTTTTTTCTTCACGTAAGGTAATGAATTCGTATTTTAAATCATTCTCCACAGTTGCCATATCTTTTACTTCGCATGTTAATAAATACTGGTAAATGTTTTCTTTTGATTTTCCAGTCATGCTATTATATTCTTTTAACCGCCGATTAAGGTCGTTTGTCTTACCAATTTTACATTTTGAGGGTTCTAACAATGCTTGAACGATGTGAATATACTGCCTGCTTTCAGTAGGCGATTTTTCCTTGTTTTTAGCCAAAATTAAGCCCCTTTTACCACTAAACTAATACATTTATATTTATATCATATTCTAAAATGTGATACAAGTATCTATTTTCGCCTTTTCTTATTGAAAATATGTATTCTGGAGACAATAAACCCTTTATTATTTTACATTAAATTTAATATCGCTGGTTATGTTTTGCTCTTATATATCTTTGTGGTTGTGTTTCGCATAACGTTCCGGCTGTAACTGACGGACGCTACAAAATAAGTCCTTATAACATAAGGCTTAAAAAAAGCGTGGTCACTAAGTCGTATCACTAATCAACAAAAAAATCCATCTCACCTGAGTAAGTTTCGGCGACCAGGATGGAAATAGGGGCGCGTTCTTGCGATCCCAAATACGGATACTGCACGGCTGTGCCAGTTACGCTTTTGATCTGCCCTTCTAAAAACACAACCCATCGGTTGCGCAAAGACGGACAGTCAATAGGTCACTTGCATGACCAGTCCCGGTAGTAACTGGCACAGCCGTGCAGTATCAAATAAAAAAAATTAAGGAAAAACACATGGAAAATAAAATATCTGATGCCGGAGACATCGCAAAAAAGCGCCTCTATGATTTTTTGGAAGAGAAACTTAACAAGGAATGGGATACCACAAAATGGGAATTTTGTAATTTTTTATTAGAACAAGCAAAAGGCCATAAGCTTGATAATTCCGGATATGGGTCTTTTGAATACCAGAAAGACAGAGACGAGGCGAAACGTATATATCGGATTGAAAAAGAAAAACAAGAAGAAGGGAGGACTATAAGACGTTAGTTTTTTGAAATTTATTACCTCATAAGAGGGATAAATAATAAATTTGGAGGGAAAAAATGCAAGGAATTAGAAAATGCCGCGTTTGCGGCGCAGTCAGTCGTCCATGCGACGACAACGTGGAAACGACAGGCAAGCCCTGTTATTTTATTCAAGACGATTTATGCAGCGCGTGTAAAACGACTGTCATATCTTTTACGTCTATTAAAGGTGGCACGGGGAAGACGCATATAGCCATTCTTCTGGCCAAAGCGCTCGCCGCCGCCGGTAAAAAGGTGCTGATGATAGACAGCGACCTTAACAATTCGCTCACTAATTTTTCTTTAACTGAAGAAATGTGGGAGCGCACCAAAAAACAGAACATCGCGAAAGCCTTGAGCGATGAAAAAAACAATTTGTGCGATTACGCGGTTCCGACAATAACGGAAGGCGTCGATTTAATCGCATCAACCCCGTATTTAGCGGATTTACGCACGTTAAACGAAAAAAGGCTTAAAAGAATGATCCCGACGCTCTACGGCAAATATAACGTCTGCATCATCGACTGCCCGCCCACTTACGACAACATAGTCCTTAACGCGGTCAACGCTTCCGATTACACCATAACGCCGGTTTTAAAAGACTTATTCAGTTACAACGCCGCGTCCTTTTTTTCGCGCGTTCTGCCGAGGGACGTGGAAGACATTAGAAACTGGTATATCCTGATTAACGGTTATGACAAGCGGTTTGAAGAATCAAAAACAGGCCGTCAAAATGATTTTATCAAATTATACCAAAGGGACGAACTGCCCCTTACTCCGGCGGAAACATGGTTTCCTTGGACAACAATGATACATCTTATCGTTGATTATCACAAAGATTTATCTTGTACAAAAGGCATTCCAAATACCGTTTACAACCCGGATTTACACAAATCCGTTTCAGAGCTTGCCGGTTGCTTCTTCAATGAAGAATTGCGAATCCCGGAGGCGTTCTGATGGCTAAACTTCCAACGCCTTCCAAGCCGGGCTTTAACGCCGGAGACAGTTACAACGTCAAATACATTCAGATTGATAAGATTATTATTGATCCGGAAATATCAAAAATATTTAAGCCGTCTGAAAAAGTCATTGATGAAATATGCGAGGGCATTAAAAAAGACGGCTTTCACAAAGAAGAACCTGTTACCCTATGGGAAAAAATTCTTGTAGACGGACACCAGCGTTACGCTGCTGCAAAAAAAGCGGGATTAGCTGAAATTCCGTATATCGAGAAAAACTTTGAAAACCGTGAAGACGCCATTTTTTACACCTATGAAAGACAGGTTATCCGCCGGAATTTGGATGGAGCTGACATACTTGTCATTGCGGAAATGATTCCAGACACAAGATCAAGAAACGGAGATGGACGTGCTGCTGTTGAATTGGCAAAACGTGTTGGCATAGGCGGAACGACAATGTATCAAGCCAAATCTGTTTTGAAAAACGCTTCAGAAGAAGATTTACAAGATATTAAGGAAGGCAAAACGTCAATAAAGAAAGTTTACAACAAAAGCAAAGGTAAACAACCGCAGGAAGTCAATTTTACAGTAAATGATGCGCAAACCCTTCCTCCCGTTGTTTCGTTTCTTAAAGGAGCTATTATTTTGTTGGTCGATTCTAAACAAATACCATCTGCAGAATTGCTTATTAATCATTTTCTCAAAAAGAACGAGAAACGTGGTTTCTATGACTTGTTGCCGAAGACTGTTTCAGAACAATTGCCAAGGCTTGCGCTGATTTCTCGAAACGCTACGCCGGTGTAGCGTTGTCCCGAAGTCGGCAAGATAAAGGATGTATATGCGTGTTATGCAAGCCCCCGATACATCGGGTACTTAAATGTATATTGAACGCACTTGCCGTATATACACCCACTGCTTATGTTGTCGATATATCGGGTACTTATACGCATATAGTCTCGATGTATCGGGTACTTACAAGGCACGAAAAAGGCATTAGTCGTCCAGCGGTAGAGCGATTAAAGGGCATTAGTCGCCTAACGCTCGTCCAAAACGGCTATTAGTCGTCTAACGCTCGTCTAAACTGGCTATTAGTCGTCCGCTTTTGGGCGGTAGAGCGATTATATCACCCGTCAGACGAGCGATTGTAAAGCCAGACGAGCGATTTATTTTAACAAATACTGGGGGATATTAATATGAATAAAGCCGCATTGTTAAGAGAAATTAAAAAGACCACCGGCGTACCCCTTCGGGAAGCTTCCGTATGTATCGACACGATCTTTGAAGCCATCTCCGCTGCCGTCGCCAGAGGCGAACGAATCGAACTGAGAGGGTTTGGCTCGTTCTTCATCAGGGAAGTAGCGAAAAGAAAAGCCGCCTTCGCCAACATACCGGCCCACGGCAGAATAATATTCCGCCCATGCCAAAAACTCAGGCTATCGGTTTGGAACAAGGTTGCTCGTCAAAACGAACAACCCTGATTTAGAGAAAATTAGCGATGAACAGAATAAATAAAATATTTTATGAAATTGCATGTCATCCAATCCCTTTTATTTTTGGATGGCTCTCGGGACTGTTCGGAGCGATTGCCCTTTTTATTTTTAAAATAAAAACCCAATTTTAAAATTTGTGTGGAAGCCAGGAACCGGGCCAGCGGAATCGTTGAAACAACCGGTACATGTTCTCACAAATAATACAGGTGTTTCTACACGCAATCAGAATTACGCTTTGCGTGACAATCCGGAGAGACGGATAATTTTAATCCAATGAAAAAACTTATTAAAATATCAAAAAACTTTTCACTTAATCTTTTATGGATATTAATGTTTATCTGTATATGGCCTTTAAATCATTTCTGTGTGTTAAGATTATCAGCCTCTTTTTTAGCGGCATTATTATTAGCTGTTTTTCAGGTTTTATTTGAAGGAAACTAATGCGACATTTCCTATTTGAAGACAAAGAATACCGCATAAAGCCATATTTCAAGCGGCGCAAGAAAGAAATGGACTCCGCCGTCGCTCTCGCCAAACTTATTAAAAGGCTCACGCCCCGCTCATCACGCGGCAGCTCAGGCGGCTACAAAAGCTCAGGTTTCTCAGGCGGCGGCTTTACAAAACGCGGCGTTGACACCCGCCAGAAATGCGTCGCTAAAATGCAATACTCAAAAAGCGGCGAAGCCCACCGCAAGCAGTTGGAAGAATACCTTGTCCGGGAAGGAACGGACATTGACGGAAGCCGCGCGAAACTGTACGGAACCGATCTTGATGAATACCGCCAGAATATGACAGACAAGAATTTCCGTATCTTTTTAAGCCCACAATCTGATAAAATCGATCTTAAAGACTTGACGGAAAAATTCATAAATAAACTTGAACAGCAAACAGGATATTCTTTTTACTGGCAAGCCGCGAACCATTACAACACGGCGCATCCGCACGCGCATATTTTAATTAACGGCAAGGACAAAAACGGCAAAGAAGTTGAAATTCCCCGCGACGTTGTAAAAACCTTCATGCGCGAATACGCCAGGGACATTTGCACCTCACAAATCGGTTACAGGACTTCGCAGGAAATCGCGATTGAAAAGGAGAAAGAACTCGAAGCTCCGCGCTTTACAAAACTCGACCAAACCATTAAAGAATTAGGCGGAGAGACAGGCAAAGTTTATTCCAATCAAATTTATTCCGACCGGCAAAGAATACTCACCCGCCTTGAAAATTTACGCAAGCTGGGAATGTGTTCATACGACAAAGGCGTTTATCACTTCTCCAAACAATGGGAAGAAAATCTCAGGGCAAACGCCCGGTATAACACTTTCCTTGCGGCGCGTTCAGAATTGAAATTTGCCGATCCTTCAAAGCTGAAAGTTTATACAGGCGAACACGGAACCATATCGGGAAAAATTACCAAAATATACCGTCTTGAAGACGACGCCAGCGACAACCACGCCGTAGTCATTGAAAGTTTGGACGGAAAAGAGGCTTTTTTCGTCCCGCTGTTTAAAGCTCCCGAAATGCTCACGGGCAAATCAAAACCATTATTGGAAGACGGCAAACCGGTCTTAAAAGACGGAAAGCCGGTCATTGTAAGGGAAAAAACAAGATTGAGGGAAGGCGAGACCGTCAGCATAAAAACTTATGAAAGCCAGAAGGGCAGATTAACGCCGGTCATATTCAAGCAAGAATCAAGGACATCTTTTAACCGGCAGGCGCAAAAATAATTATGAATAATGAAAATAATCTTGAAAACATCAAAACCAAAATAAAGAAGCTGCTCGCCCTTTCAAAAAGCGACAATGAAAATGAAGCTTACATCGCCTTGAAAAAAGCGAATGATCTTATCAATGAATATAAATTGGACGAAAATTCTTTACGATTTGAATCCCTTATGGTAAAATCAACAAAAACTTATATACCTTATAGGGCAGTAATATCAAATGCCGTCGCATGGTTATACGGTTGTCATACGTATAGATGCGTTGACAAAAAGTCTTTTGTATTTACCGGAGAAAGCCTTTATGTTTTTTTAGCCGGAGAAATGTTTACTTATTTAATTAATTCCATTAATCGTTGCGCTAAAAAATCTATTCATAAAAACGCAAAAAGAAAATACCGTATAAGTTTTAAGTATGGAATGGCTGACCGTATTTATGATCGGATTATGGAATTGGGAAAGTCTTGTTCATGGGCTCCATACCGTGATGATAATATTAAAGACGCTGAAAAATTTATTGTACAATCAACAACTCTTTATTCAGAACTTAAAGTCAAAGAAATATTATTTAAATTAGATGAAAAGGCAATTACCAAAGGAATTTTATACGGAGACGGCGTTTCATTAGAAAGGCAAGCCGGATATACGCCAGTTTTACAGCTTCAATAAAAACAAATGAACTATTACGCGATACAGGCAAGAACGCGCTCTGAAAACAAATACATAAAGCTTTTTAAAAGCCGTCATCCTGAAATTAACCTGCCCATATATTTCCCGCAGAGGGAATTAACCGTAAGCAAGAAAGGCAAACTTAAAAAATCTTTACACGCGATCTTTCCGGGATACATATTCATAGAAGCGGAATATAAAGAAGATGTTTTATCCAAACAAGTTTTTTTTAAAGAAATTGAAGGGTTTTTCCGTTTCTTAAAATCAAACCAAGACATTACCCCGTTGTCGGGTCATAGTTTGGATATTGTCCTTCACTTCATAAAAAGAACCGGCCAAATTGCGGGCAGCTCAAAAGTTTACTTTGACGAAAACTCCCGCATCGTCGTATTGGAAGGCCCCTTAAAAGGTCTTGAGGGAAAAATAATAAAAGTTGACAAACGGAAGGGCAGGGCGAAAATAAGCCTTGACTTATACAGCGATTCATTTTCAATTGATCTCGCTTTTGAAGTGATCGAGCCGGTTAAGTGACAATACAAAATCTTTATGACAAAAGAAGAACAAAAAGAAGCTTTATTTATTCCTTCTTTGGATATTGAGAGAAAGTACAAAGAACAATTAAAGACTTTTTTGGAATCTAACTGTTCTAAAACAAATTTGATTGATATGGGGCCTTTGCCGCCAATTTATACAACACTCGGATTGTCTGACAAACAATTAAAAACAAGCAGCAAAACAATATTAAAAGCTCTTGGCATTGAAGGTAAAAATAAACATCATGTTCCGAAGGAAATTATTGAAAACCTGCTTTCCCTTACCTATGATCCAGAAGCCGTATTTAAATCTTTATCAATGTCCGATAACCCTGATGCGTACATAGCGGTTCTTAACGCCAAAACTGAAAAACAGGAACAGATCATAGCTATTCTTTCCCCATCTCATGATGGACATGGTTTTACGTTTATTCCGACGGTTTATGAAAAACATAATTTTGAAAGGTTTCTTAGTAAAATTAATGACGAACAAAAAATACTATACATAAAAAACGAAGGTTCCGAACTATGGGGCCAGCTCCAATCGCTTCCTCGCCATAATTCGAAACCTTCTACTAAAAATATACTTACAAAAAACGATATTGTCAAGCAATTTAACAAAAATATATTAAACAAGGAGAAAAATATGTCAGATGAATTAGAAGGCATTTGGACAAAAGACGACAAAGTTTCATGGTACAGAGAATCATTAAAACATACTTTTGGGGAACCAGAAACAAATATTGAATTTTTACTTTCCCGCCGGGGTTTGAATAAAAATGACGATCCTCTGCTTATAACAATACATGACGGATTTAAAAGCAGATTCGGAGACGATTCATTAACAATCCGTTTTGAAGGAGACGTGGATGCCGCGAAAAAAATGATAGATGACGCGATTAAAGTTTTTGACAAAAAACAAAACGTAAACATTTATCAAATTAAAGATTATTTCAGTTTCCATATGGAAGCATCAAACGACTTGAGAAACGCCGCGTCATTTGTCGATTCTTTCGACCACGACCAATCAAAACAGGAAGCAAATAAATCAACACTTGAAAAAATTAACGACCACTTTGAAAAAAATGCGACAGTTCAACCCGATGGAACTGTAAGAGTGAAAGGGTTTGCGGAACTTAGCCGCGAACTAAACAAAGGAAAGCCGTATCCCGGAAACGCGTTGAGTTTTTTTGTCGCAAACGGACGGCTCCCTACTGATGACGAACTGGCGAAAATGCCAAAACAAGGTGAATCCCCGCCTCTTGAGAGACGGAATTTTAATAGCAAGGAGAATATTATGTCAGACGAAAGACAAAAAATTTCAGATCAGGTAGACGCTTACCTGGCTGAATTGAAGGGAACCCAGCCCTTATCAAACGAAGAGGAAGAAAAACTTTCACCCAACGAACTGGCGTTTAGGAACGCCGTTCATCAGCGCAAGATTGTCGCCGAAGCGATCAAATCCGGAGATTTAGCGTGTCTGCCGGGGAAGGACGGTTATGCCGATACCGCTCCGGCGTATAGCATCATGAACCCTGATAAATTTTATCACGGCTCGACTCTTTTGTATTTAAAGGAAATCCAGAGGCAAAACGGGTTTCCCACAGGAGAATATGTCACGTATCATCAAATTGAAAAAGCTCAAAAAGATGGCCTCGATCTGCACATAGATAAAGGGCAGAAAGGCGTTTCTCTTCATGTCAGCGAAAAAAATGAAGTGACAGACGAATATGAAGACAAGCATATCAGGCTGTTTAACGTCGCCCAATTGAACAAACCCTGGGAAATGAAAAAATGGGCCGATCAAAAAATTCAAGAGGACGAGCAGAAAAAAATTGAGTACATGAAAACTCAAAAAGGCGCGAACTGGGAACCTGAGAAAAAAAAGCCGAAAGAACCGGGTCCTGAAATAGCCTGTTCTTCAACAGAACCTGAAAAGTATCTTGGCCAATATTTCGCCGCCGTTTCAATGGGAAGCAAATTTAAAGCAACCCCCGAACAAGCAGCCGAATTCTCCGAGAAAATGATCAATAAGCTGTACGAGCCGATGAAAGAGAAGATAAACAAAGAAACAGGCGAAATAATACCTCCCCCTGTCAGCAAAACGACAGGACAAGTTGTCACTAATCCGTTCAGTCTTGAAAAGATTTCCATAAACGCAAACGCGGAATGCAAAAATTTTATGAGGGACTTGCGAATGCAAACTCAAAAACAAAACCAGCCTGAACGAAAACAGGAACAGGAACAGTCCATAGGGCGCGGAATGTAAGGACGCGTAAAAGCCGCCATGCGTAAAATGACTTGGCGGCCTTATTCAAACATCATAACAAGGAATATTCTATGTCAGATAACAACGATAATAAAAAAACTTCTAAAAATAACGGCTGGGCTTTGCACTTGAATTACGATGGGGAATACGAAGAAAAAACATTTTTACTCAGTAATATGGCCGTCATATTCACGGTAACCCCTTACAAACGCTCTGAAACCCTTCTCAGCTTCACGCTGTCTTCCCCTTCCGAAAATGCCCGTAACGGCGCATTGCAAAGTTATAAGGTTAAAGGAAGCGCCGATTACGCGAAAAAAATAGCTGAAAACGCCGCCAAGGAGTTTGAAAACATCCCTTGCGACAGCGGCGACATTGACTTATGCCTCAGAAAAGCATTTTCGCTCCGTAAAATAAACGCCCGCAAAGGGAAAGGAGAATAACATGGATAACATTTTTGGAAATTTCATGGCGAAAGAGAAAGAAATATATGGCGATGCCAATTATGAGCGTAACATTGAACAGGCGAAAGAAAACATATTAAAAGCCGGGTCAGCGCAAAATATAATGGAATTTATAAAACAGGATGATCCCAAACATCCTTCGGTAATAAGAGGATATCATCACGAAGCGTTAGTCAGGCTCGTCGCTGATAACATCATGAAACATTTTTCTCATGAAGAAATAGCCCATGTTGTAAATTTGTCTTCCAACCCCGAGAAACATAACGAATATGTCTCTGAATATGCAAAACTTTCGAAAAAGTTGGGCGATGATACGTCACGCTCGTTTTTTGAAATTACTGCTGTTAACGAATTTGAATCAAACAACGTCATGGATTCCGTTCAAATCACCATATCCAAACATATAAAGAAATATCCTCAAGTAGTTGAAGATATTTATGATGAAGTACTGCCAAATATTCAGCAGGACAAAAAACTTCTTAACACCCAGCAGCTCCTTAAAGCTTTGACGAACGGCGAAAAAGAAAGATACGAATCGCGTTTTTCAAATGACAGCTCAAATGACAACTCAAATGAAATTGAAATTGCGCGTAAAGCCGGATACGTCCAGGGCGTATGCGAATGCGTCGCCGCCATCGGCGAAGATCGCGCTTTAGGCAAAAAACTTTTAACGGAAATGAACGTAAACAGGGACATGGCGAAAAAATTCGCCAATCCGGAAACGTTCAAAACGCTGGAACAGGGGATATTCGCTCAAAAACAGGAACAAACCCTTGAACAAACTCAAAGCTTCACAAGATAAAAATTATGGACGACGAATACAAAAAAAATATCAGGGACGAATTCTTAAAAAGCCGCAACGGCGCCATAGTGCGCTGCGCGTCAATCATGGTCGAGTCAAACAGAAAAGACCTCGCGAAACAAATACTCTCCACGACAAAAATAGACCGGGCGCAGTTTGAAAAAATAAAAACGCAAAACACATAACAGGAGGATAATATG
Source organism: Treponema sp. R8-4-B8 (assembly GCF_054786175.1). Classification (NCBI taxonomy): domain Bacteria; kingdom Pseudomonadati; phylum Spirochaetota; class Spirochaetia; order Treponematales; family Treponemataceae; genus Treponema; species Treponema sp. R8-4-B8. Next base: position 33,194 of record NZ_BDHE01000482.1, on the reverse strand, counting down.
GAAATTAATGACATGGAAGCGTTAATTAAAATTACCAAAGAAATTGAAGCGCAGGGATACACCCTGAAATCCGTTAAGAGCAAGAAAATGTGTATAGGGACGCCCACGCTTGATATAAAGTTAGTATTGTCCCGCGAACGGATTGCGCCGGAGTATGGCAACCCGCCGGAGCATGTGATTTAAAATCCTCTTAAATAAGGTTTTTTAATTCCGGCGCGTAATTTGACACTTCCCGGCAAAGCCCGGCCTCAATGTACTTTTCTACGGCTTTAAGATAAGCGGTTTGCTGTCCGTTAAATTCAATCACGTAATCTTTGCCTTTCAATAATTGAAAAAATGATCCTTCGTTGTTTAACACGGCTATCGCCAAAGCGAACGCCCGTATTTCCTGTTCTTTCGTCATTCTTTGTCCCTCCTTTGGGAATTTAGTTTTGTGGTAATTCTATTGTACCACTGGAGGGGCTTTTATTTTATACATTAAGCGGTTTATGGAAATAAAAACGGAAAACTCTTAAAGAGGAAAACCAAATTTTAAAAATACCCATAGGCAAAGTTGACAAATGGCTCGTTGACGAAGCGAAAAAAATAGGCCTGGACATAGACGGGTTCGAGCATGAAATAACAGACGAATTTGTCGCTCATATAATGAAAGAACATGGAAATGAAAAGTTTGAAAAGGAGAGAGGGCAAATTGCTGTTAATGAAAGCGACTTTGACAAAATACACGAAATAGTAAAATCCCCTGATCATGTTATGGTTGGCGGAAAATATACGGAAGGGCATGATAAGAATAAATCTTTCATTGCGTATGCAAAAAAGATGAAAGACGGCACAACTTTTTATTATGAAGTGGTTTTAGAAGGGAAAAACAATAAAAGCTTGCGTGGTAAAACAATGTACAAATGGAAAAATGCGATAAACGAACAAAAGTTCCATGACACAATATCAAGCGCATCTGGCATAGACACGTCCAAAACAAAAATAATAAGCCTTGCAGCTATCGGAGGCTATCCCGACCTACGTCCGACCATTAAAGAATCGGGGATGGTAGCCAATCCCACCAAAACGCAAGGCTTATCAACTTCAAATATAACAGAATTCATAAAAAAGTCAAGAGAAATAGAGACGGTCCGTAAAGCCGGTTATGTTCAGGGCGTATGCGAATGCGTCGCCGCCATCGGCGATGACCATGCTTTGGGCAAAAAACTATTAACCGAGATGAAAGTAAATAAAGAAATGGCAAAAAAATTCGCAAACCCTGAAACCTTCAAAAAACTGGAACAAGGGATATTCGCTCCGGAACAGAAACAAGAACAAACTAACGCTATAAAAAGATAAAGGAGAAACAAAATGAATAGGGGAATGATTAAAACCGCCGCCGCCTTGATCGACGCTTTAAAGATTGTAAACGATCTTTTGAAAAACCCACAAGAAACAAGGAGATAAATCATGCAAATAATTATAAGCACTCAAGCCGAATACGATCAAATAGTTAAAGCAAGAAAACACGCGGGAAACGAACTTGTTATTCAAAACAACAAGGATTTCATTGTAGTCAAAACCGACGTTACAGTAGGCAAAAACGGAAAATGCGCCTCCGAGGCGGAAATTACAATTACCGCGAAAGAAAACGGCGTCGTCGCCGCCCAGGGAAAAACCACCGTCATCGGACATGACAATGCGAATATCGTCGCGAAGGGCAATTGTAAAGTTACGCTGCATGACTCATCTTTCGGCAATGTTTACGAGCATTGCCAAATAACGCTCAAAGACTCCTCAAAAGTATCAGCGGACGGCAATTGCACGGTCCACGCCCATGATGAAGCCTCCGTATCCGCCTCCGGAAGCAGCAAGGTTTACACATACCAAAAAGCTACCGCCAAAGGAACGGACGTAACCGCCCTTTCAGGAAAAGGCGAATCCACCCTCATCGGCAATAAAAATTGCTCCATCATGGCAAAAGACAACTGCATAGTCTACGCCAGCGAAAATTGCACGGTACAAGCCGCCGACAACTGCCTTGTCGTAGCGGACAGTTTCGCAAAAATTAAATCGCAGGATAATTGCCTAGTCATGTCAAAAGGCAAGCCCAACATTACAATAACCGACAAATGCGAACACCTTAACCTTGACAACGTAACCGACAAAAACATAATGGGAGCGTTAAAGCAAATGGCGCAGTCAAAAGCGGTTGCCGAGCGCCCATACGTCGCAATCCAAATACTTAAAGACAACATACCCCCGCAGTGCAAGAACGCCGTGGACAGGCGGCTCAACATGATGGGAATAAAAGACCAGAAGGCGGCAAAAAATTATTTATACAGTTTAATTGAAGCCGCCCCCGCCGTAAAGAACCATGCGCCCATCCCCGAGCGCCAGCTTGTTGAAGTGATCGCGAACGCCCGGAAAGCCGGATACGTCCAAGGCGTATGCGAATGCGTGGCGGCCGTCGGCAGCGAACAAAACATGGGCAAGAAACTGTTATCTGAAATGAGCGTGACAAAAGACATGGCGAAGAAATACGCGAGCCCTGACACTTACAAAACCCTCGAAAAAGGCATTTTCGCGCAGAAGGAACAGAATATTGAGCAGACGCAGGGTGTGAAAAGGTAAAAGGATGTTTAAAAATACTTTAATAAAAATGACAGTTCAGGAAATGGAAGCTCTTGATATAAACAGACAGAATTATATTAAAGTTTTTGAATTATCAAGAATTTATAAAAAAAGTTTTATTAAGATTGAAATAAAACAATTTAATGATGATTTTTTTTACGGTCTTCATTACCTATTCAAGGATTATTCGTTGTACAATGAACGCTCACGCGCCGCATTGCGAAAATGGGGAACATATACCAGTTTAGTTGAATGTAAGGAAGCCGCAATAAAAGAAGTCAAGAAAGCGGCAAAATCAGAAATAGAAAAAAATATTGTTAAAAATTTTAAATTCTGAAACAAGTGGATAATATCAATAATATTGGAGTAAACTATGAATACAAACTTCATACTAATAGACGAACAATCTTCCAATCCCGGCGATCAGCTCTCATTTGATTTCCAATCCATTGCGGAAATAAATGATAAGGATAAAAACGCCGTAAAACTTAACATACCCAACGGCGATCCCCAGAGAATAAAAATTCCGTATCTTAACACGCCGGATAATTTTCTAAAAAATTTCGCGGAGATTTCCGTGTTTTTTGAAAGCGATACCGTCGAAGCGGCTAGGCATCTTTTGCGAGTCATGACAAAACCTTCCCGCGATTTAACCCTCAGCAATATGCAAAAAGCCGGTTGCTCCGACAGGGAGAGTTATCACAATTATTTAATGAATTATTTGCAAAAAGAGCGTGAAACACCAAAAAAAATTACCGGCGTTGACGATAAAAAAGTAACTTCAATCGTTAATGAATTCAAGTCTGGAAAAATTGACGAAAACACCGCGAAGGTACGCCTGCGGACAGAGGCGAATTATCCCGAATGGGTAGGAACCGATAAGCTACTTCAAACAAAATCATATCTTGAATGGCTGTCAAAATTGGAAAGGCACAATAAAAGAAAATATGACTTTATAAATACGTTACTACCGCAAGAACAGTTTAGAGCCAGAGAATGGCTTGGCGATAAAAAATATCTTTTTAACGGCGAAAGCAAAAGCATAGGCAATTACATCAACGAACAAATGGACGCGGGGACCCTAGCTTTAACAGGCAACGGCGTCAACGGGTATAATCTCGGCAAATACGGCAATTTATTCGCTAAACATTTAATTGACGGCCTTCAAAAAACATTCTTTGGCGGAAAGCTGACTAGGGAACAAGCTCAAGAAGCAATTAATAATTTTGTAGTAGTAGGGACTAATTCTGATGCTGTCGCTGAAGCTATAGACATTGCAACGAATTATGATAAAAAAGGCATATCGAAGGAAGAGGCCATAAAAAAAATAGTCAGTCTTGGATTCCCCGAACATGAGGCTTTAGGAACTATTGAGGAACACTACAAACTAGGCAAATTAAACGAAAAATACAAACAAGAAAAAGCAGATAGATTAAAGAAAATCAAAGCCGATTATAACGCTGGAAAAATAGATTATGATAAAGCAGTTGATCTGGCTGCAAGTATTTATGAAGAATACGATTTAGTAAGTGGTATTGAAAACTTTAAAGAAGAAATTAATAATACTGAAAAAAACAAAGAAGACCCCGCACAAGAACACACCGTTGACCAGTCAGTAAAAGATGACCTCACTTTTTTAGAAAATCAAATAACAGAAATTTATAAAGAAATTGCGGAAACTGGCAAACAAACAAACAACGAAAACTTTGTTGAAACCCCCGCGCAAGTACAAGAAAAAGAGACTGCTCAATTCCGTCCCTTCGGCGCGTGGACGGATTTTAATTCCCGCCTTTCTTTGCAGGAAAGGGAACGCATGAATAAAGAAGCGGTCGCGGTACTTGAAAAAGCTGAGAAAGGCACGATAAGCGACATTGAAAAATCCATCCTCCGCCGTTACAGCGGCTTTGGCGGCATTTCCGCAAACAATGAGCGAGGCGTGTTATACGATTACTACACCTCTCCGCCGGTCGCCCGTCTTGTTTGGCAGCTGCTTGACAAGTCAGGACATATTAATTCAGGCGCGAAAATCCTTGAGCCGTCCTGCGGAACCGGCGTGTTTTTTGAATACGCCCCAAAAGATAAAAACCTGTCCTTTACCGGCGTGGAACTTGATGAAAGAACGGCGCAAGTTGCGAAACATCTTCACTCTTCAGATAACATCGAAATATTTAACCAAAGCTTTGAAGCGTTTAATCTTTCCGGAAAGTCCGGAACGTTTGATCATATTATCGGCAATGCGCCATTCGGAGAACGTGGCGCTTCTTTGTCGGCGCTCGATATGCCTGAAGAAAAATCGCTTGACAATTATTTTGTCAGCCGCTCAATCGACAACTTAAAAGACAACGGCACTATGGCGTTAATTGTCGCTCCCGGAGTACTGGAAAACAAAACCAACGAGGAATTCAGGTTGTCGTTAAATAAAAAAGCGCAGTTTGTCGGAGCGATTAAATTGCCCAACCGCAGTTTTCATCATACCCATACGCAGGTAATGCCGGACATTCTCCTGTTCCGCAAGTACCCTAAAGACATTCAAGACCGGCTTTCCGCAATCGATGACGCAACTTTCAAAACATCGCCGTTATATGACAATGATTTTGTAAGCGGCGCATACTTTGAAAAACACCCCGAACACGTCGCCGGCACATTGAGCGAAGGAACAGGGCAGTGGGGAAATGACGAAATTAAAGGCGATATAACGCCGGAAAGCATAGATCAAATTCTTGCCTCATTCAAACCGGCGAATATAATTTCAGAGGATATTTTTACTCAGACAAGAGACAATTTTGAACTTCCCGAAATTTCAGAAAAAAAAGATAACTTACATTTATCAGCCGATGAAATAGAGCAAATTGAGAATAAAACTCTTACTCGCGGAGCGGTAAAAATCTCTGAATACAACACTTATATTCTTTCAAAAAATAATTCATGGACATTTGTTTCCGATAACAAAAATCTTGCCCGTAAATTAACGGAAATAATAGCTATATCTGAAAGTATTCACAAAATACAAGAAGAAATGAAGGCAGAAAAGGACGTTATTTACATTAAAGAAAAACAGAATAATTGCCGTGAGTTGCTTAATAATTACTTTAAAAGATTCGGCGCTTATCCTGTTGATGACACAGACATAAAACGCTTTACCCGTGAAAATCCCGCCGTGCAAGGAATTTATGAATCATTTTTAAAAACAGATGATCCGCTTTTAACTCAAGACAACGTATACCGCAAACAGGTTGAAATTCTTGACGGGCATAATACCGCCGTGTCGGCGCTCTTGTCGCTCCGTGAAAGAATGAAGGACGCGGACGAAGAAACTATTAAAACGTTCTTCCCGGACACAGCCGATGAACTTATAGCCGAAATGCGAGATCATAAAGACATTTTCTATACAACAGAAGGTTTTTATCAGTTGCGTGAAGATTTTATTTCCGGCGACGCATGGAAAAAAATCGACGAATTAAAAAACAGGGCTGAAAAAGCCGTCCTTATAAGCGATTGGGAAAAACAAAAAATGCTCTACGGAGCCGCAGAGCTTGAAAAAGCCGTAGGCTGGACGCCCATCGAGGAAGCTGATTTTTCCCCGCGTTCTTCTTGGGTTCCTCAGGAAATCGTGCGCGAATGGGCTTCAAGCGAGGAAGCCCTGGGAAACAGCCAGCTTGCAAATCTCGCAAAGAATGACGAAGGCAAATGGGGAATTATTTATATAGGGGAATGGCAGGAATATCCCGATCCGCTCGTCTATTATCTCAACGCCCAAAAGCAGCGCAGTAAATATTACGATACGGACGCTTTCAATAAAGAACATGACGACCTTTTCCGCTCTTTTATCTCCAACCATGAAAATTACCGCACTCAGCTTGAATCTGAATATAACCGTAAATTTAAAACGCATATCACGGCTCCGGTTAAAACATATCCTGTTGAAATCGCCGGATGGAATGACAAAAGCAAAGGTGGAAAAGACGTAAAACCCCACCAATGGCAGTCCGTACATCACCTTTACCGCAACCAATGCGGTATCTCCGCTTTGGGAACCGGCTTTGGCAAAACTGTTACGTCAATAGCCCTCATGTCCCTGTTAAAACAGGAAGATAAAGCGCACCGCGTGTTTCTTCAGGTTCCCAACAATAAAATAAAAGACTGGATAGAAGAAATAAACTCCGTTATGCCGTCCCTTAAAATAGCCTCCATCGATCCGGAAGAGCCTGGCTATTCCAGCCGCGACAAGCGTTACGCAAAATATAACGCTATGGCGAGAAGCGACGCGGATATTATCCTTATGCCGGAAAGCTCCGCAAGCGAAATTCAATTAACCGCCGAAAATGACGCCCGCATCACCTCAAAAGTTTCAATGCTCTACAAAATGGAGAAATCTGGCAATACCGCCCGGCAGCAGGAAATGGCCGCGCTTAAAGGCGAATACAAAGCCGCTTCCGGAAAGGCCAACGTCACGGTTACTTTTGAGGACTTCGGCTGCGACGCCATTTTCGTGGATGAAGCCCACCGGTATAAAAACTTGTTCAGTTCGTCGCTTTCGCGTGAAACCGGCATGAATGACGGCAGACAGTCCGCGAAAGCCATGTCCCTATATAAAAAATGCGATTATATCAGGGAGAAAAACAACGGCAAGAACGCGTATCTTTTAACCGCCACGCCGCTTACCAATTCGCCGCTCGAATACTACAACATGATGCAATACGTCGCTCCGGAGGAGCTGCGGCGCATGGGCGTTACCACCATTGACGGCTTTATCCGCGAGTTTGCCAACATCGAGCAGGGATGGCTCTATGACTGGTCCAACGGGCAGGCTAAACAAGGTAATATTCTTACAGGTTTTAAAAATCTGTCCACGCTTCAAAATTTGTTTTTCGCTTACACCGACTTGCAAAACAATCCCGAAGCCATCGGCCTTGACAAGCCGTTATCTGAAAACCACCCGCATGTCATCGCCGCAGACAAAAAACAAATGGAAGCCGTTAAAGCGGTTTCCGTCGAGCTTGACCGCTATAAATCTCTTGATTTCAAAGACCGCCAGATCGAGTTTCCCGGGCAAAATTTTCTTACGTTCTATTCCCAGATGCGCACGGCGAGCCTTGACTTGGAACTTTACGATCCCGCCAAATACAAAGGCTGGAAAAATCCAAAACTTGAAACTCTTGCGAATAACGTCTTTACAAATTATCAAAATACGAAAGGCGGTCAGGTTATTTTTTGCGACAGGGTTTTTTCTTCAGACGCGAGTTTCAATATTCACGATAAAATCAAAAACGAGTTAATCAACCAGGGATTCAAAGAAAAAGACATTGTCATCGTCAACGGCTTTACAAAAAGCGGGGGAAATAAAAGCGACAGCTCGATTGAAAAAGAAGTTTCAAAAGCCATCGCGGATTATAACGCCGGAAAGTATAAAGTGATAATAGGCTCCACAGCCTGCATCGGCGAAGGCGTTAATTTGCAGAAAAACTCGTCAGCCGTACATCACTTTGACATTCCGTTCAGACCATCGGACTTTATACAGCGCAACGGTCGCGTTGACAGGCAGGGAAACGAACAGGATAAGGTCAGCCTCCACACCTACCTCGCTTCCGGAACAATCGACAATTATTCGGTCAACCTCGTGCAGAGAAAAGCCAACTGGATCGATCAAATGCTCCGCACCAAGTCAGAAGTTTTTACAAACCCCAATGACGAGAACTCAATCGACGCGGACGAATTACTGTTAGCGTTGACGGAAGAATGGGGGGACAAGGACGCGGCGGTAAAACGCAAGGAAGCCCTTGAAAATCAAAAACAGGCAAAAATAAAGGAAGCTCAGGAAAAACAGATGAAAGCCAACCTTAAAAGCCTGTCCCTCGCCCGGGGCGCCCTATTGCCGTTAAAAGAAAACACTGCGGAATACAAAAAACGCATGGCGCAAATCATGTCTCTTGAAACGTCTTTAAAAAATAATCCCGTATTTGCAAAACATGATCTTTTGAACAATCATGATCCGTTCTTATACGACCATAATTCCAATAGAATATACCGCAAAAATGACGTTATTATCATCTGTTCCGGAACATATCTTATTGATAATTTTAATTTTAAAAAACAGAAACTTTTATGCGCGAAAATTGAAAGCGATGAAGAACAGAAAGAACGTATCAGCCAGGCAAGGGCGCGCGGATATGGAAATTCAGAAAAAATTATTAAAAAAGATTTTTCACTTTCCGAATTAAGCGGAAACGCCCATAAATATTCACCTAACGAAGTGTTATATCATTTTCAAAAAACTTCAAAAGAAGAACAGGAAATATTAAAAAATATCGAAAACGAAAAATTTTACAAGTACCCGGACAATGTAAAAGAAAAATATTATGACATACACGCCGCGTTAATAATGCGAGATTACCACGGCAAATTTACCCCGGGCTTTTTTTCAGTCTTAAAAGACGGCGTCCTTGAGGTGAAAGAAAGCCGTTATTTTTCGGTAAGCGACGAAAAACCGTTAAACCCTTTCTCAGCCGAAGGAAAAACGGCCATTCTCGCTGCTGCTAAAAAAGGCGTAAAACTTCCCTATTACGATAATGACGATTTAATTGATACAATTGGCAGCACCGTTCCGGAATTGAAGGATTTAATCGTTCAATCCGTCAATAAGGAGAAAGAACTTATCAACGCAAAAATACAGGAAGAAGCCTTAAAAAAAGAACTAAAGAAACAACAAGCTATGGAAAAAATAAAAACGATGGAAAGCCGTATCCATGTTACCGGCGTCCGCATATAATAAATAAGGAGTAACCATGTATTACACAAACGAATTCATTGACGAACTTGAAACAAAAGTACAGCTTGACAGAGTAATGTACGCCAACATACAGGCGCACAACGTCGCCAAAATGCTCGCTGATAACAAAGCGGCATATAAAATGTTCGGCGTTTACTGGTGGAACGTGAAAGAAGCCCTGCGGAAACACGTCAACAACAAAGAATGGTACTGCCGCCTTCAGGACGATCCGCTCATGAAAGAACGGGGATGGCACGGCAGCGAATTCAGAACCATGTTAGCCGCCATGTACCACATGAACGAACATCATGAAATCACTTCCGACCATGTTTGGTACGACAAAGACGGCAATGCCCATAATTACACCCTCTTTGATCCGGACGCGGAGTGTTAATATCTATGATCTTACCCATATTCTTTGGAATACTATTCTTATCAATAGCCGTACTCTTCTCAGGCGGCTCCATATACCTCACGTTCTTTAAAACGGACATTGACATATAATTTTATTTTATGAAACTGATTGACATAATAATAATTTCCCTATGCGTCATCGGATTGATTTATTTCGCGTTTGACCGCCTCAAATATTCAAATTTAAAAGCGTTCCATAAAAAACTGGAAAGGTTGAACGAATTAAAAAAAACAATCGCCGCCGTTGAAAACGACAATAAAAAAACGGAGGATTTTATTAAATCAATAAACGCGGATACCGTTTACGACGATGAAACCCTTGAAAGGCTCATCAATTACAGGGATAACGAAGAAAAATTGGATGATTTAAAAAACGAACAAAGAAAAATCGAACTGTATATAAAGAACGCGCGTTCTTATTTTAAAAATTATATGTTTTAAATATTTAAGGATTTTATTATGAGCAACGACAACGAATTCCTCCGCGGCAAGCCCCGCGACGTAAAAGACGAACAGGCCTTTAACTTCCTTATGAAAGTAATCACCCTCGCCGCTATCTTCATCGGAATATGGGCTGGAACGCAGCGCTTCTGCCGTTTTGTCGATTATGATCCCGGATGGGTCGGCAAACCTTTTTACACCGTTCACATTGGCGCTAAATTTTCTTACCCTCTTTATAACCCCTTCTTAATATTTTACTGGACGCTCATGTATTTCAGGCGTACCGACATCCACCATCTCCTTTACCGCGCCTATAAAATAATAGGTTACACGTCAATTTCCGCAGTCGCTTTTTATTTCCTTATAGAATTCGTCCTAATGAAATTTATTTCCCAAAACATTTTCGGCACTGCCCGCTGGGGAAATAAAAAAGACTTGAAAAAATCCGGCCTCCTTCAGACGAAAGGCGGCATGGTTTTAGGGCAGCTTTCCGACGCCGATGTTTACTCGGCTTACGACAATAAAAAAGACAGCGTTATTCTACATCTTAAAAAACCGGCCCAGAAAATTATCCAGTCGGGCATTTACAACACGCTCCTCTCGGCTCCCACAAGAAGCGGCAAAGGCGTGTCAAGCGTCATGACGACGCTTTTGTCTTACGCCGGAAGCGTCATCGTCCTCGACTTTAAAGGGGAAAGTTTTAAGTATACGTCAGGATTCAGAAAGAAATTCGGCAAGGTTTACCGGTGGGACCCCACGGGCGACAAAGGACACCATTTTAACCCCCTTATGGAAATCCGCTCCGGCGAAGATGCGTTCAGCGACGCGAATCTTCAGGCGGACATTTTAACGACGCCGGCATCGGGCGGAGGCAACGCCACTTCCGAGCATTTCCAGGTCGGCGCGAAAGATTTTCTTACCGCCGTAATACTTCATTGCCGCTTTTCCGACTGGAAGGACAAAAGCCTCCCCGGCTGCCGCAAATTTTTATCGCAAAGCGATCCGGCTGAACCGGACAACAAGAATTACATATACGACCTTATGATCCATTCAGACCACGGCGATGAATTGATACATCAGGCGGTCGTTGAAGGAGCGATGGCTCAGCGCAACAGGCCGAAAGACGAGGGCGGCTCCATGCTCTCCACCGTCAATAACGCCCTCGCCGTGTTCGGAGACCCGAAAATAGCGCGTAACACTTGGAATTCCGAATTCTATATCGACGAATTTCAGGAAACTAACGTGCCTATCTCCCTTTACCTCACAATACAGTACAACGACGTCGCCCGTATCGCCCCTTTGTTAAGGCTGTTCATCACTTTATTTTCCAGAAAATTCACGGGCGGTGAAACCGACGCGAACGCCAGAAAATTCAAAGTGCCGATTCTTTTCATCCTTGACGAATTTGACAAGCTCGGGCGCATGGACGAGCTTGAAATGAACATGGGCATCCACAACGGATTCGGCATCCATTATTTCCTGATCTTCCAGTCGTTAAACCAGCTTAACAAAATTTATACTAAAGACCATTCTTTCCTCGCCCACGCCCGCAACACGATAATATACGCGCCCGGCACGGGGGAAACTGAGACGGCGGAGCTTGTTTCTAAAATATGCGGAAAGGAATCCATCAGCCGCACCAATATCTCATATTCCGGCGGAAAAGCCCAAGTCGGCTATTCCAATAAAAACATTTCCGCGCAGGATCAGGAGCGCAACCTTATAAACGCCGACGAGGTCATGAAAATGCCCCTTGATCAGCTTATCCTATTATGCCAGGGCCTGCCTCCGTATATGGGCAAAAAGAACGTTTACTACGAAGACCCTGTTTTTAAAGGACGCATATTTCCTCCGGCGTTCACGACGCGGGAAGAAGCCCTTAAACTCGCCGCTTCCACGATTAAAAAAATTAATAAACGTTACTTGTCCGATCATGTGGGAGGCTCCTACCGCTCCGCCGACATGAGCGACGACGAGATAGCCGACATGTGGGATATGGTTGGCGATCTCTATAACGAGCCTGACGAACCCCCCGCGTCCGCGCCGGCGGGAAAATTTTCTGGCAACCATGATTCAAATAACTTTAATTTTTTAAAATAAATATTTTTTATGAAAAACAATAAAAACGCGAAACGCCTAGACGGCAAAAAAATACTCGTCGCCCTCACAAACAGGCTCGAAGCCGACATGCGCTCCTTCCGCCGCGATAAAAACATAGAAAGCGAAAGCGAGCTTATCAGGCAGGCCATCGGCAATTACATATATTCCGACTACGCTGACGAAACCCTCAAACTCCAGGGAATGAATAAAATCCAAGAGCAAATAACCGAATTGCGCGACATGATCGACATCGTTTTCAAATATTTGGTCAGGTTCCATATCAGCATGTTGGCATACCACCCCGAAATTGACGGGCAGTTCGCGGACGCCGCCTACCTGTCCGCCGTTCACAGGCACGACAAATTTTTTAACGCCATACAGGAATCCCTCAGAACGGATCCGCCGCTCTTCGAGCGGCTGCTTCATAAATATTATTCGGAGGACGGCGATGGGAAAAATTGAGGACGAAGCCGAAATCCGCAACCGCCAGATGGAAAACCTGCTCTGCGACCTTGAAACACTTATCCCGTTCTTTGAAACTAAAACAATTACTGACATTTACGTTTACGGCGGGGGAAACGTCTACGTCGAAGATTTTGAAAAAGGCTCTTATGACACGGGTATAGTATTGTCCATCTCCGACCGCATGAGGATCATTTACAGCCTCTCAAGCGTCGTAAACATCCCAATCGACAAATGGGCGAGGCCCACTCTTGAAAGCATCATCCCAAAATACAACATCCGCACCACCGCCATCCTCGACCCCTGGCTCTTGGCGCCCGAAATCACTTTCAGAAGGCCGGCCGAAAAAATATTCACTCTTGAGGAATACCTCCAACAAGGAAAAATCTCCCGGGAGTTATACGACAAAATTATTTCGCACATCGAAAAACGCGGCAACATCGTCATCTCGGGCGCCACGGGAAGCGGCAAGACCACTTTTACAAACGCCTGCATAGAAAAAATGTGCGAACTTACCCCTAATGAGCGCGTGTACATCGTTGAGGACACTCCTGAACTTCAATGCCGCAGCTTCTTTAAAACTCAGCTGTACATCCGAAAGGAACAGGCCGTCACCGCGATTCAGACCGCCCTGCGCTGGACGCCGAAACGCATCATCTTCGGCGAAATCCGCTCCGGCGAAGTCGCGGTAGAACTCCTTGAGGCGTGGAACACCGGGCATCCGGGCAACGTCACCACCATCCACGCTGACAGCGCCGCTTCCACCATACCACGCATCGAGGGGCTTCTCCGCCAGGTCATTAAAGGCCAGTTGCCCGACCTCGCGGAAACCATAGGCCTCATCGTCCATCTTAAAAACAAACGCGTCGTGGAGGCGCTCACCATCAGCGAAATAAGGGAGGGTAAAAACATGCCGTAACTTTTTCAATCTCATTTTTCATTTATTTAAAAACGTTTTATTTTCTTTCAAATCAATTTTTTTAAGGAGTATTTTATGAAAAATTCACAAATGAAAATTATGTTTCTGTTCTTATTGCTCGCCGCGGCTATGCCGCTGTTCGCGGCCGGCGACCTGGGATCCTTGGGTCTGGGGGGCTTGCAAAGTTTTGGGGAAACAGTCCAGGGAATTTTTACGGGCGACCTTACGCGCGTCATTCTTGTCTGCATTCTCGCAGGATGCGGCATAGCTTACGCTTTCAATAAGGACAATGAAAAAATGAAGCGCAACATCATAGCCATCGCCATTGGAATTTTAATTCTAACCGCTGCTTCTTCAATCGTTGGCGCGTTAAAATCCGCGGCTAAATCATCATAAGTAGGCATAAAATTATGATTGACATGAGCGAATACAAACTTCCAGTACACAAATCGCTGTTGCAGCGCGAAATGATCGGCGGCGTCCCCCAGGCGGGAATGCTCATAGTATTCTTGCTCGCCATCGTCTTCTGTTACGGTTTACGCCTCTACTTCGCCGCCGTCCCCATCGCCCTCCTTTACTTCGTTATGCGCCACTTCACGAAACAGGACCAGTGGGGCATCGACATGCTGCTTGAAAACATAATGCAAAAGGACAGGTTAATCCCGTGAGCCGGAGCTTCGAATTTTTCTATCATCACCTCCCCTGGAATTTTATCACCAAATTCCACGAAGGCGTCGTCATCCACAAGGACGGCATCCTCCAGCGCACTTTCGCCTACCGCGCCCCCGACATCGACTCTTCCGGCGCCATGGAAATTAACGCCCTCGCCCTGCGCGTCAACGACTTCGCCAAACGCCTGGGCTCCGGCTGGGCGTTCCAGTTGGAAGCCCAGCGCTTCATGCTCCAAGATTATCCCCGCTCCCGTTTTGACTCGCTCGCCCCCTTCCTCATCGACCGCGAGCGCGACCTCTCCTTCAATTCAGAAGGCAGACATTTCGACTCAAGCTATTACCTCACCTTCATCTGGCGGCCTCCCTCTGAAAGCGTTAAAAAACTCGTTTCCATGTTCATTAACAGCGGCGGCCAGGACGGCGCGAGCGTTAAACAAAACGTCGAATTCTTCGTGAACGAATCCGACTTGGTGGCGAGCCTTCTTTCCAACAACCTTACCCTCGAACCCCTCGATAACGACGAAACCGTGGCTTTCCTTCATTCCTCAATCTCTTTCAAACGGCTTGAAATCTATTACCCCCATACTCAAATTTTCCTCGACCGCGTCCTTCCCGACAGCGAGCTTGACAACGACATTCCCATGAAGCTCGGAGGCTATTATATTCCCATAGTGGGAGTCAACGACTTCCCCGATGAAACCTACCCCGCCATCCTCAACGGCCTCAACCGCGCCCGCATCGAGTACCGCTGGGTTACGCGCTACATCTGCCTCGACAAGGAAGAAGGCGTCAAAGAAGCCAGAAAAAAAGAAAAAGCCCACAGGGGCAGCAGAAAATCCTTCATGCAGACCCTCGCCGAACAGACTTCGGGCGAACCGGCTAAAGCCCTCAACCACGGCGCGGGCGTTAAGGAAAACGACTCCATAGAGGCGGGAATTGATATCGATAACGACGTCGCCGCCCTGGGCTATCTCACAACCTGCGTCATGGTTTGGGACGCTTCCCTTAAAAAAGCGAAAATAAAAGCAGACCTCGTCAAAACCCTGATCAACGCCAAAGGCTTCACTTGCAAAGACGAGAATATAAACGCCTTCGAAGCCTTTAAATCCATGCTCCCAGGCCAAATATACGCCAATTACCGCGCCCTGCCCGTCATGACGAATAACATGGCTCACGTCGTTCCCCTGTCGTCAGTCTGGACCGGCGTCCGGTCAAATAATCACGCGTCAGCCGTCACCGGCGTGGACACGCCACACCTTATATGCGCCACCATCGAAGGCACGCCGTTCTATATGTCGCTTAACGTCGGAGACGTCGGCCATTCCGCCGTCTGGGGGCCCACCGGCGGCGGCAAATCCACCCTGCTCAACCTCCTTGAAATGCAGGCTTTCAAATACCCCGGCTCCCTCGTCATCGTTTTCGACAAAGGCCGCAGCTGCAGGCAGCCCTGCCTGGCGTGCGGAGGCCTGTTCTACGAGCCCGCCGCCGAAAACGCCGACGGCGTCAATTTCCAGCCGTTACGCGCCCTTGAAACCGACAGGGACATGATGGACGCCATCGACTTTATCGAATCCTGCCTAACCGTCAATAAGCTGGACGTTCCGCCTCAAATGCGGGCAGCGATCAAAGAAAGCCTTGAAAAAATGCGCGATGAAAAAGTCGCCCCGCGCCGCCGCACCATAACAACGTTCCTTCAATACGTAAACTACCAGGACCCGGACACCGGCAGGCCGGTCATAAAAGACATGTTAGGCGATTATATGCTCGGAGGCAAATACGGCAGGATTTTTGACGCCGAATCCTCGGAGCTTTCCCTGGACTCCCGCTTCCTCGCCATTGAAATGGAAGCCCTGATGAACCGCGGCGAAAACTGCGTAGTCCCCGCCCTCGTTTACCTTTTCAATTACATTGAAAGAAAATTCGACGGCCGCCTCACCCTCCTGATCCTTGACGAGGCGTGGCTCTTTCTTAAAAACGAAACCTTCTCCGAAAAAATCGCCGAGTGGCTTAAAGTCCTCCGCAAAAAAAACGTCTACGTGGTATTCGCCACCCAGGACGTCGCCGATGTCGCCAACTCACCTTTAAAGACCACAATTATCCAGCAATGCCTCACGAAAATTTATCTCGCGGATCCGTCCGCCCTCACTCCGGGCATGACGAAAGTCTATCAGGAATTCGGCCTTACCGATTCTGAAATCTCCCTCATTGCCTCCGCGACCATGAAAAGGGATTATTTCTACACCAGCCCCCTCGGGCGCAGGCTCTTCCAACTCGACCTCGGACGGCTCACCTTAGCCCTCATCGGCTCCCCCGATCACGCGCTCCTCGACGAACTCGCCTCCGCTTATGAGCCGGGAAGCCCGTTATGCGCTCAAATACTGGCCGCTAAAAATATTAATTATAAATATCTTCTTGACGAATACGCTCCGGCCGACCCGCGGCCCTTGCCGCGCTCAACGCCGGTTCATATAAAAGATAACGCTTTACAGCCTTCGGGGGAAATTACTGAGAAAAATGAAAAACCGGCGCCTGAAGAAAAAACTGAAGTTTCAAAAATCGCCGGACTGCTGGACGCCGTTTCCGCCCTGCCGGAAAGAAAGAAAAACGACGGGTCCGGAAGGGCCGCCGCCGCCGTCGCGAATCAGTTTAACATTTCAGTCTCAGCCGTTTATCAGGCCAGCGCCGTCCTCAAACACGGCGCTCCCGAACTTGTTGAAGCCCTGCGAAACGGAGCCATCCCAATTAAAACCGCCTATAAAAAAACGCTCAAAGAAAGGGACCGCGAGACTGAAAAAGCCGCGGGATAAATATTGGCGAATTTCAACCCGGCAAACCATTCCGCCTTTCTTAACGCCGTTTCCACGCTGCCGGAAAGAAAGAAAAATGACGGATCGGGAAGGGCCGCCGCCGCCGTCGCTGATCAGTTTAACATTTCAGTCTCAGCCGTTTATCAGGCCCGCGCGGTTCTTAAACGCGGCTCCCCCGAACTTATTAACGCGTTACGCGACGGCGACATTCCGGTCAAAACCGCTTATAAAATATTATTAAATAAAAAAAGCCTTCCCCTTATTGGGGAACGCCGTTACGGCAGGGAGAAAATCATGACATTAAACGGTTTTGAGGACATATCCTACCTGAAGGATTCCGCCTCCATTTTAAAGGAAATAAAGAACGTCGAAAAAACGCTTAATGACTCAGGCTACGCTTCGGCCGTCACGCCCCGTTTTTACCTTGAAAAAAACAACATGAGCTTCGACATAAGGGTTTCGTTTGCCATGCCCCAATCCCGCGCTGAGGAGTAAAACCGGCTTTACAATATTGCTTCTCATAAGGTTTTATGAGATAATTATTTTAGAGGGAAAATCATGCGGGAAAATTCTCAAGTTGCGGTATGTCCGTTTTCCGATAAAATTGATTTTATAAAATCTATAATCCTTGACAGCGTTAATGGGGAAGTAATAAAAAAAGTCTATTTATTCGGCTCTTACGCCTACGGAGAACCTGACGAAGACAGCGACATCGACTTATGCGTCGTAATTGGAAACGAATACAAAAAATCGGACGTATATTTTGACATTGCCATGAATTTGTCTAATAATGGCATCAGGCCTTGCGATTTGCTGGTTTATAATGAAAAGTATTTTGTCGGCTCCGAAAGCGGCAGGGGCATTGAGAATATTATTATGAATAAAGGAGTTCTTCTTTATGGGCAATGACTACGTTGAAGACGACCCGTTTGCCTTATTTAAAAGAGCGGAAGAAGACATTGCCGACATAAACGCTCTATTAAAACAGAAAGACGTTCCCGAAGAATATGTTTATGCTTCAATCTGTTTCCACGCCACGCAAGCGGCTGAAAAGTTTATTAAAGGATTTATTGTTGATAACAACGTGCCTGTCAAAAAAAATCATAACCTGGAGTATATTAATGACGTTGCGAACGGCATTGATAAATCCTTTTCTATGATTAAAAAAGAATGTATTAAATTAAACGAATATACTCCAAGCGTCAGATATAACGGCAACCTTAAAATTGAAAAATATGAAATTAATACGGTTTTAAAATCATTAAACGCCGTTTATCATTTTGATCCTATCGTTAAAATGAGGGAGCAATACAAAAAAATAGACGGTTACAGGATATTGCCTGAATTCGATTTTCTAAAATAATACAGAGCGTTTATATGAGCGATGACAAAGACGAATATTATATTTTAAAACATAAAAACATTAATGTCGCTGACATTATTATTAATAACGGCGACATTACGGACGTTTTAAAATTTTATGAACCCGAACATTTGCCTTATAAATACGTTGGTGACAAACCTAAAAATATAAGCCTTTTAAACAGTTGGGTTGAACACAGGGGAATTCCTTTCAGCCGCGAGGATTACGGCGCCATCATGGAAGAATTTAACGTCAGCTCTTCCAAAGAATTAACCGTGCTCTCTTACGGCCTTAACTTGACCGATCATTACTGGTTATGTGAAAAAAACAACGAGAAAAAATGGGAGGACGTTAATTTCTTCGACAATAAATTTTCTGAAAGAATCGGACAAATACTGCCTGAACTCGCGGAAAAATATCAAAACTTCATTAACCCCGACCTTTCAAGCAACGGCAGGCTGAAAAAATTCTGGATCATCAATAACGGAAAAAGAGAACTGTGCAAAGCCGGAAGCGGAGACTTAAAACAGGAGCCTTTTAACGAAGTTATCGCCTCTCAAATCGCGGATCGCCTGAATGTGGATCACGTTAATTACGAATTAAGAAAACATGATGACGAAATCTATTGCAAATGCGGCTGCATGGTTGACAAGAACGTGGAATTTGTTAACGCCTTTATTGTTGCTTTGGAAGTTGAAAAAACAGGCGACAAATATAACGATTATTTGAACGCCTGTTCCAAAATGGGCGTTAATAACGCCAGGGAAGAAGTCGATAAAATGATCGTCATTGACTATCTCATAAGAAATACGGACAGGCACGTAGGCAATTTCGGCATTTTAAGAAATTCGGAAACCTTAAAATGGGAAAAAATCGCGCCCATATTCGACAACGGCAATTCTCTATGGCATAACGCCCAGGGCGTTCAATTTATTAACGCCAATTCAAAAAGCGAATGCAGGTCCTTTGCCGGAGAAAATGAAAAAAATGTTTTACTGGTGGGTAACGCGGCCTGGTTTGACAAAAACAAACTTAATGACGTTGACAAAGTTATATCCGGAGTTTTTAAAAATAATATATATATTGAAAACGAAAGAATTGAAAAAATCATCGTCGAATTTATAAAAAGAGTTAATAATTTAGACATCGCCTTAAACCGCAATTTGGAAAGCCCAAAAATTGAAAACAGCGGCTACAGGCGTTAATTAAAAAGGAAACTGAATCTTGAGCAAACTCAACTGCAGGGAATAGGGAGACAATCATGACAGCCAAACAAATGACGGACATCGCCGAATCATTGGAAAAGCTCGGATACGAGATCATTAAAATTAAAGAAAAAAAGGAAGACCCCGATTTTCCCCATTTTCCGGCGATCACTCAAATTATTATAACTCCCGTCAAAACAAATGCAGAAAAACACGATAAGCCAAATGCTTTTTTAGAGAGTTTTAAAGATCAAATTAATAAATAATTATTCCATGAACAGTACAATAACTGCTCGTTTTCGCTCCGGAACGGGAACAACACCTCGAACAAACCCAAACCCAATCGCGGGGAATAGGGAGATAATAAAAATTACTTTTCAAAAAAAATTGGAAGAAGCCGCCCGATTATTAAAAGAAGCGGGGCAAGAAATAAAAAAAGCCGGCGTTCTGAGACTTGAGTTTAAAATAACCCTCAAACCTCAGAAAACCATTGCCCACTTAGGTATGTTTTCTCACGGGAATGAATTTAGCGACAGAACCGGGGCAAAAACCGCCGCCGCCAAAAAATGAAAGGAAATGGTCTGTCAGTTTTTTCTTTACTTCTTCTTTCACGTAACCATACCCGGGTTCATACTCTTCGTTTCTCGCAACTAGAATTTCATTTTGTATATACAACTCCGTTGTAATACAAGCCAACGCTTTAAGGATTTTTTCATTATCGGTCATTTTCTTTCCCTCCTGTGGAAATGAATATGTTGTGGTAAACCTATTATACCGCGGGAGGGACTTCCTTTTTAATTGTTTCAAACATTTCCCTTGCGGGAAAGTGTTTTTATAGGATGAATATTATGGAATTAAATTTTGACGAAATTGACAAACTTCAAGACGCCGTTATCCTTAAACAAAAAATAAATGAAGTTATGAATTTCTTTCAGGAAAAAGGCTTTGAAGTAAAGACTTTCTGTCGGCCTTTGGTATACCGGGAAGGATGTCTTCGCTTTGATCTCTATGTTTCGATTCCTGTTCATGATAAATAATCTTATACATTATCGTTTCAGCGATCGGATCGTAATTTTCCTTGATGTAGTCTTTTATTGATATTACTTCAGGCGGTATTCCGGCTGGCGCTCCTTTGAGGAGTATCGCCAGTTCTAGGCTTTTGGCGTACAGCCATTGCATTTCTTGTCTGTCTGTCATCTTTTGTCCCTCCTATGGGCTTAATATAGTTGTGGTAACCCTATTATACCACGGGAGGGACTTCCTTTTTTTCCGTTTCTATGCGATAATTCTTGCAGAGGGACAATCATGCAAGAAAATTCTCAAACAACTTCAAGCATTCATGAAATTTGCAGATCACCATTAAAGATCATCCCTAAAAAGGAAGTCTATTATGGCTGATGATTGGCATTATTCTCATAAAAATGACAGTGGCTATGATGTAAATGCGTATGGTTATGATAAATATGGAGTGTTCAGAGGAACAGCCCCATTTAAAAATAATGACAGTAATCAAACATTTACCAAAAAGAAAGTAAATCCTAAAGCCGCTGGTGGCGGCGGTTTAATTGGATTAATGTTGATAATATTCATTATAATAAAACTGCTTCAATTTTTAGAAAAAAATTTTGTTTCTGTTATAGCCATTATAATTACAGTTATTCTTTGTGTAATATTCTGTTTAATAATAAGAAATAAAATCGCAAAAAAAGGTTTTGCGACATTTCTTGCGATTATTATATCTATAGGCATAATAGCAAGCATTATTTATTTAGGACCGGTACAAAATGACGGCAATTTTGAAAGATTGGAAAAAACATTAAATATCGATACCCCTACTGTAGTGTTTCAAAAATATATGGATGCTTATGTAAAAAATGATATTAATACGTTAAAAGAATATACTACAGTCATTGGTGATAATGCGGATAATGATTTATTTCCTGTTTATATTTCTAAATACTTTAATGATTTTGATCCTGGCAAAATAATTGATATTAGAAAACAAATTGAAAAAAATAATGCTACATTATACGTTAGTTATCATGGTTACGGTGTAAATGATTCTGCCAGTAGAAAATTTAACATGACAAAAATAAAAGGAAAATGGAAATTGGTAATTCAATTAAGATAAAATTTATTTTAGGAGGAATTTTTATGAAAAAACCAAATCTTATTTTTATGATCTTTTTGGTTCTTCTACCGTGCTTTAATCTTTATGGGCAAAAAAAGACACCATTATTGGATTACCCTGAACCCGTATTTGACAAACCTTTTTCTTATGTCATTGATACATTTAAAGAGGAAGGAAATCAAAAAGATCGTATAATACTGCATAGTTTTTCTGCTGATAAAAATATTCGTTTTAACATTTATTATCACGAACCAAAAACCAAGGAATGGATCTTTTATGGCACTGGAATTTTAAAAGATGTCGGCGATACCGATAGAATAAGTCCTAGTATAAAAATAGATGTTAATAAAGGTGATAATAAAATATGGCTCTATTCATACCGTTATTTTGCTATTGAGTCATTAGATAATAAAAATTATAAGTATCAATTATATAAAAGCAATAATAATTTGAACATCAATGTTATAGGCCCTACAATGGGTTTTGCGACTACTTTTGAAGACGCTTTTTCTGAAAGGCTTGAAAAAACTGTTATTGGAATGAATATAAAAGAGTTCAAAGAAGTTTGGCCGGAAGCTTCCCTATCTGGCAGAGGCGAAAACAGCGAAACCTATGATATTATTTATTCTCATATGGTAACTATGAGCTCTTTATTTACTAGTGTGTCTGGTTATGATTACCAATTTTTCGTATCTTTCTATTTTGTTAATAATAAACTAATAAAATACGAAAGCCATCGACGTTAAATAAGCTATTAATAAAGTATAACATTTTTAAGTACTTTTCAGCCGTTCTTCAGGACGGCTCTTTTTATATATATGTAGATAGACTGAATATTTTGTTGCAATTTTTTCTTTTCCGATGTATTATCCTTATAGGAGGAATCTTTATGAAAAACAAGTTTTTAATTTTAACCCTGATATGCCTGCTGTTGTCTTTAAGCGCCTTTATGACAAGCTGCGGCACTACTCACCCTAAATGCCCTGGAAATGGTGGCTCCAACATCGGCGAATGCCATATGTCTTCCCCCCCCACTGGTTTGACAAAAAATTGTAATAATATTTGTATTTCAAAACAAATATCAAATGGTGGCGTTTCCACTTTCGAGTATTTCTGTGATTGTGATTAACAACACCAGCACTTTACAGGTTTTAAAGCCGTCCCTTTGGGACGGCTTTTTTTATACATAGGTAAAGAGATTAAATTCTTTAGGAGGATTTTATGAAAAAATTTTTATTGATTTTTCTTTTTCTATTTTTTATCACCTGCTTAAATGTTTATGGTCAAATAGCGATGGTTTTTGATGAGGCTGTAGATGCCTTATTAACTGCTGCTAATATTCAACAGTATATTTATTATGCTCAACAACTTGCTGATAATATAACCCAAATAGATCATTTTGTGACAATGATTGAAAACACAGGCAAACAAATTGACATGGCCGCGCAAAATCTGAGGAGCCTGAAGGACGTCAACAGTTGGGACGACTTCATGGACTTCTACAACAGGCAGCTCTATCTCGAACAGGCCGCCATGGAATCCTTCGACAACATGTCCGTCTCCATAGGCAGAAAACAGTATAAGCTCACCGACATCTACGGCATCGGCGAAGGCCTTCAAGACACCTATATCGACTATTGGAACAAGGAATTCACAGAAGACCAGCGCAGGGAAATGTGGCTCTCCCTCGGACTCACCCCCGCCAACTACGCTTACGTCCAGCCCTTCCGCGCCAAAGCCAGCGAAATCACCAAACAGAACCTCGCCGCCGCCGGCATCCAGAACGAATGGTACATGCGCAACATGAAGAACAACGAGCAGCGCCTGAAAAAAATCGCGGAAGACCAGCTCAAGCCGGACGAAAGCAAAATGGGCTCCAAGGAAATCATGATGATGATGCTCGAAACCCTCCTCGAAACCAACAAAGTCACCAACGACATGGCCATGAACCAGGCTCAGGAAAGGGAGGAAAGAGCCGTCAAAGACGCCCTTGGGAACACCCCCAACACGGACCCTCCGTTAGCTGACTGGTCTGAAAAAGGCTTCGATAAGTTTTAATCAAGGAGTTTCGTATGCTTGAAAACTGGCAAAATCTCGGGGAAGCCGTAAACGGCTCCTTCTTCTTCGTCGTCAATAAAATCATCTTTTTACAGAATTTCTTCATTGATAGGGCTAATGAAATAGGCAGGTTAGTCCTGTTAATCGCCCTTCTTTCCGCCGGCTTAAATTACGCCCTCACCGGAACCGGCCTTAAAGAAAACATGATCAAAATTATGAAGGCGACGCTTTTCTTCTTCATCATTACCGCCGCTTATCCAAAAATTATCGGCTGGATCACCAACTACACCTACAATCTCGCTTATGGCAGCGTCGGCGGGTCAGTTAAAAAATATTTTGAAGCGAAGCGCGACAAAATATTGGAAATAGTCGTCTCAGAAAATACGACGGGCACAACCGTTTATCACCCGCTCTTCAGGGAAACGTATAAAGAAACCCCCGAGCTTTCCAAACTCTTTTCCTCCATGACCGTAAAAAATACGGTTTCTCTGAATGGAAATTCAAAGTTTGAATATACCGCGATCGCCCCCGCCGCCGCCATACAAGTCATTCTCATGGTCGCTTACGACGCTTTCGAATTTGCCGACGGCAAGAAAGATATAAAAGTTGGGGAAATAACCGTCGCCTCAGTTCCTGATTTTTCCCGCGTCTTAAAAGGCCTTGTTTGCGGCTTTTTCCTGATCCTCACCGGCGTTTTCGCCCTCCTTGAATATTTGGTCTGTTTCCTTGAATTTATGCTCGTCGCCTCCGTCGGCATTATCCTCCTCCCTCTCTCCATCTGGGAAGGATCAAAATTCATCAGCGAGGGATATATCAAAGCGATCGCCGGCTTTTTCATGAAGCTTCTTTTTTGCAACCTCGCCATTTTCCTCCTCCTCTACGGCTTCATCAGCATGTTCCACGCGCTCGGAGCGCAAAGGTTCACCGGTTCCCCGGACCAGTTCGCTTTCATCATCTTCACCTGCCTTCTCTTCTTCTACATCTGCAAAAGCGCCCCGGGAATAGCGCAGTCGCTCCTTACAGGCACCCCGTCCCTCAGCGCCACGGGCGCGATATCGGCGGCTGGAGGCGCTCTCGCCGCAGCCGGCGCTGTCGCGGGTGTCGCCCAAAAAGCTGTCGTCGGCACTACTAAATCTATTGCCACTGCGGGAGCCACCGCAAAAACTGTTATGGAAGGCGGCGGTGGATTGGGAAACGCCGCTATCGCTTTTACGGGTTCTCTCGCCAGAGACGCAGGAGGCGCGGTCATAAACAGGGCTTTAGGGCTGACGCGCAGTCTTGGAGGCGGTTCATCGTCAGGCGGCTCAATCGCAGGCGTTATCGGTGAAGGTATAACCGAAGGGGAAAATAGGGGAAATGCTTATCTTGGCAATCCTCCACCACCGCCGCCTCCGCCT
Organism: Treponema sp. R8-4-B8; assembly: GCF_054786175.1. NCBI lineage: Bacteria > Pseudomonadati > Spirochaetota > Spirochaetia > Treponematales > Treponemataceae > Treponema > Treponema sp. R8-4-B8. Next base: position 7,847 of record NZ_BDHE01000482.1, on the reverse strand, counting down.
CCGCCGCCACCGCCTCCACCGCCTCCTCCGCCGCCACCACCGCCGCCTCCGCCTCCACCGCCGCCACCCTAATAAGAAAATTTTATCATGCCCGCAAAACATAAAAATACGGTTTACAAAACACTCGACGCGCCCAACCCCTTCCAAAACGGACAGGACAAGGCTTACGCCGACATCTTATTGCACGTAACGCGGGAATCGCGGCTGTGGCGCAGGCTCACCGTCGCGCATGTTCTGCTCTTCGCCGTCTCCCTCGTCCTGTTTTTCTCAGCCGTCAGCCGTCAGAACACGGTCCCGGTACTCGTCAACGTCATGCCATCGGGCGAGTCCCAGTACCTCGGCGAAGTCCGCCAGAACGGCCAAATGCAGGTACCTGACGCCGCCATCCTGTTCCAAATACGCGCCTTCATCTCCAACATCAGATCCATCTCGACCGATTACCAAGTCGTCTACAACAACATCGACGACTGCTTCCAAATGGCGGCTTCAAGCTACGCTCCCGTTATGCGCCAGTTCCTCCTTAACGATTCCCCGTTCGACCTCGTCGGCAAAATCCGCCGCTCCGTCGAAATCGAAAGCGTCCTTCACGTGACGGGCAGTTCCTACCAGGTCAACTGGTCGGAAACCGTCATCGATCCTTCTTCCTCCGGCCCGAAAAAAAACAAATACCGCGCCGTCGTCACCGTCCGCCTCATCAGCCCGACGGACGCCACCATAAAGAGAAACCCGCTGGGCATCTATATCGAAAATTTTGAAATGACCGAGCTATGAAATATTTATTTATCATATTATTAATTTCCTTCTGCGCCTCATGCGCCTCATTCGACGTCGATTTAAACGCGAAGGAAAAAAACGAGTCCGGGCCGTCGTTCCCCGTCGCCGGAAAAGCCAAATCGAAAAAAAATCAGGACGCTGATCCGCCCCCGCCGCCTCCGGAAATCATCGTCGTCGAACGCCCGGTCTTCATCCCGGAAAAAGATGCCCAGCGCCAGGCTCCGCCTTCAGGCCTTAACGCCGCTAAAGACGCCAACGCCGCGGGAGCCGCTAAGCCTTCCGATTTTTCCCACGCCGCCGTCGTCTACGACTACAATACCGACTGGGTCTACGAAGCCTACGCCATGCCCCTCCGCGTCTGCGACATCCGCCTCGAACCAGGGGAGCGCGTCCTTGAAGCGCCCTTCGTGTCGGACAGCGAACGCTGGAAAATAGGCGCCGGAGTCAGCGTCGAAAACGGCGCCTCCGTGCAGCACGTCTACGTCAAGCCGGACGCTTCAGGGCAGGAAGCCTCCCTCATCATCAACACCGACAGGCGCGTCTACCACATCATCCTCCGCAGCTACAATTCCGCCTACACCCCGATCGTCCGCTGGCGCTACCTCCCTGGCCTGCCCCAAAATTTCACCTCACAGCCCGGCGGTCATGAACAGGCGGGCAATGACGGCGCCTTCCCGGGAGTCGACCCGCGCTTCATCTCCTTCAACTACCGCGTCACTTACTCGTTTTTCGACAAACCCTCATGGCTCCCGGAACTTGTTTTTGACGACGGCTCCAAAACTTACATAGTCTTTCCGGAAGGAGTCCTCAAAAGGGAACTGCCCTCCGTTTTTGAAAACCGTAAGGACGTCGTCAACTACCGCGTTATTGGAAATTTAATCGTCATAGACAAGCTCCTCGAAAACGCCACGGTTAAAATCGGCAAAAAAGAAATTACAGTCTCAAAAAAAAGAGGTTTATTATGAATGAAAAAATTGAAAATGAAGCGGATGCCTCCGCCGCTCCGGAAGAAGATAATTTTGAACTGTCCCCGGAAGAAGCCACGGCCCTTGACGGCGGCGGCAAACCCTCCGTCATTAACCGCAAAAGAATCTTAATCGCCATCTCCGTCTTCTTCTCCGTCCTCGTTTGCGGCGGCCTGCTCTTCAACATGGCCAGGCAAAAAAATAGAAATAACGCGTCAGAGGAAGGCCTTTACTCAGCCAATTCATCTTCGTCCGATTTCCTCGACTCCCTCCAATCCCGCGCCCTCCGCAACAGAAGCGAGGCCGCGCGGGACGCTCAGCCGCCTGACGCGGCCGCAAAAGAGGAACAGGCCGATGAAAAAGAGCCACTGCTGCCTCAGGCTTCCTTTAATTCAAGATCCCAACCCGAGCCGGCAAGGCAGCAGACCCAGGCCCCGCCGCCTTCCGGATCGGCTCCGCAGCAGCAAGGATCAGGATCGGGCGCCCAGCCTACGCATTTTAAATCGTCCCTCGTACCCCAGGTCGAAGGCCGCCTCTTCTCACAACAGGGGCAATACGCGCAACAGTCTCCCGCCTCAAACGCCGCGGCGCGGCCGCCAGCGGAGGACTATTTGGCCGTCTCCGGCAGGGCCGCCCAAAACCCATACGCCGCTGGCGCTTCCGACTATGACGCGCAAAACAAACAGCAGAATAAAGAGTCCTTCTACTCGTCTTCAGGCGGATCGGGGCAGGACGGTTTCTTCATCGGCGACAACGCGCTCTGGCAGGGAACCGTCATCCCGGGCGTCCTCGAAACCGCCGTCAACACCGACCTCCCGGGAGGCGTTATCGCGCGCGTCACTCAAAATATTTACGATTCCAAAACAGGCCTCAGCCTCCTCATCCCTCAAGGCACCCTGCTCATCGCGAGATACAACAGCTCAGTCTCCTACGCCCAGCGCAGAATCCAAATCGTCTGGGACACCATGATCCGCCCGGACGGCTTCCAAATCGACTTCGGCGGCGCGAACGCCGTCGACAGCGAGGGCATGAGCGGGATGGAAGCCGTTTATCATGAAAACTGGTTCGAGTACCTTAAAGCCGCCGGCATTATCACCCTCTTCTCAATCGCCGACGCCAAAATGGCGGATGCCGCCGCAAAATACGCGTCGGACGAAACCGCTGGCGCGGTCGCCGCTTCCAATTCCGCCTTCGTAAACCAAGTCGGAGGCGGCATCGTCGGACGCGCCATGAACATACAGCCCACGCTCACGCTTGACAACGGCGCCATCGTAAACGTCATGCTCAACAGAACCCTTTACCTCCCCCCGGCGCCGCCGTACCGCCCCTCTAAAAAATACGTCCTGGAGTAACCTTATGAAAATTAATTTTAAAACGATCCTCTTTTCACTGTCCTTGCTCTTTAACGCCGCTTTCATTTCCCTCTTGGCGTTTTCATCCTTATCTAAAAATTCAAAAATATCATGCTCCTTCACGGATGAAAATTCCATCACCGCCGCCTGCGTCGTCAATTTCCCAAAAGGCGGTAAAGCCGTCTTCGATAATTTGGAGCTGTCCTTAAAGCCGGGGCAGAAAGCGCTCCTCCAATATTCCGTCATTTCTTCAGATCAAAAACAGGCCAACTTCCTCGTTAACGCTCTCTTTGACCCCTCGGTCGTTTCCGTCTCCCGCTCCGGATATGGAATTGAAATCATCGCGCTTGCGGAAGGCGAAACTCTGATGCAGGCCGTCACAAACGACGGCGTTAAAAATATCGCCCTTGTAACGGTGGAAAAATAAATGAAAATGAAACTCAGCCTTCCTATCTTTTTATTCGCGCTTCTTATTTCCTCCGCCCGCGCGGGCGCGGCGGATTTTTCCGCCATCTGGAGGCATCCGCAAATCGCGGATAAAAATTCAATCTTCCTCGACGCCGCCCTGCCACCGTTCCTGTTCGACGATTTCCAGTTTAATTTTCTCCCCATTGAATTGCGCCTCGAATATTTTCCGCCCCTCCCTTTCCCCATCGCGATCGGCGTTTTTATGAAAACCCCCAACCCGAACCTTAAAAGCTTCGGCCTCCGCGCGTCTTGGCACTTTAACGTCGCGGACCGTTTCACTGATTTTTACGTCGTTTACTCCTACGACCTCGGCTGGCTCCGCAACGATCTCCTCGCCGAATACAACGATTCCCCGGCTGAAGAATTTTACTTTGATTTCCGCTTCGGCTTCAGGCGCTTCTTCGGAACTTTATTCGGCCTTTCCGTTGAATCAGGTTTCCATTTTGAAAGCCTCATTATCACGCTTTCAATAAAAATAAATTAATTTTGGAGGTCACTTATGAAAATTAAAAAATTATTTCCCTTCATCCTAGCGCTCTTCTTTTCAGCGCTCTCTTTATCTTCCTGCGACATGATCATGATCGGCTCCAAGAACGACTCACAGGACAACCCGCAGAACGACGCGCAGGATCCCCCGGAAGGAGGCGCCGACATTTCCGAAGACGAACGCGACGAGCTTGAAAAAACAGGCCGCTTCCTGAAGCTCTTCAACATGCCCCTCAACACCCAGTCCTCCAATGTCGTTTCCATCTCTATTTCCAATTCATTAGCCCCTGTCGCCGTCTTTGACAGGGAACGCGGCGTGAGAATCTTCAGGGACGAAGGGAAGTGTTCCGTCTACATCCCGCTCGTCTGCGGCGACGGCGGCGAATTCACGGAAACCGGCTTCTTCTACGCCGCGTTCGCCGTCCACGTTGACGCCCTCACCAAATTCGCGGTCGCTCCGTCAGACCTCTTCATCGTCCATTTCACTGACGGACGCGGCCAGGCCGACGCCGCAAGCCTGCCCTCCGCCTTGTCCAATAACGACTCCCCTTGCCTGACAGTTTACAACCTTCCGGCCTCCGTCTCCGCTTTTAACTTTTCCGCTGTCTCCGTCCACAACCAGACCGGCGCCGTCGCTTCCTGCCCGGATCAGTCCCTGATCCAAATCAGCCCGTCGCAAAGCGATAACAAGGCCTCCGCCAAAATCCCTCTGCGCTACTCTTCTATCGACAGTCCGTTCGCGGAAACCGGCGTCTTTTTCGTCTCCTTCGACATCAACGTCGACGCGGAAACCCGCTATACCGTCACAACGGACCAAAAGTTAAAAATCGCCTTCATCAACGGCAACGCTTATCTCGACATCCTTTACATGCCGGACGACCCGGTCCCGCGCCTCGCGGTCAAAGGGCTCCCCATTAACGCCGCCAAACACCACGTCTCCAACGTCAGCGTTTATTCCTCCTCCGCCAACCCTGTCGCCGTCTGCCGGGACTATAACGACATCGCCGTCGTCAAAGGCGCGGACTCCTCTTCCATCCTTATCCCGCTCGCCAGGCAGTCCGACGGCGCCCGCTTTCAGGACTCCGGCAAATTCGCCGTCTCTTTTTCCATTAACATTGACGTAGACACCCAAGTCGCCTTCGCTCGCGCCGACAACCTCTTCCTCAGCTTCACTGAAGGTTCCGCCGACATCGACGTCAGACAATACGCCAATAATTTCAGGAACTCCTCTGACCCACGCGCGGGCGTTGAAATTTCGGAAGCCGAACGCGCAGAACTGGAAAAAACAGGCCATTACCTCAAGCTCTCCAATATGCCGCCTAACACCCAGGCCACTAACATCTTCTCCGCATCAGTCGCCAATTCTTCAACCGCCGTCGCCAAATTCGGCAACTCATCCGTTTTTATTTTCAGGGATAACGGCTCATGCTCCGTCTACCTCCCTCTCGTCTACAACGACGACAACGGCGACTTCCTCGACACCGGCTTCTTTTACGTCTCCTTCACCGTCCACGTCGACGCCCTCACCAAATACGTCGTCGCCCCCTCAGACCGCTTCCTCGTTTATTTCACGGACGGCAGGGGGCAGGCCGACGTCAACGCACTCCCTTCCACCGCCGTAGTCGTCGATTCAAGCAGGGAACTGTCGGAAAAAGAGCGCGACGATCTGGAAACCACTGGCCGCTTCCTTAAACTCACGGGCCTTCCGGACAATTTGCAGGCCCCTAACGTCTTCTCCGCCTCCGTCGCCAATTCTTCTTCTTCGGTCGCGATCCTTGACCCGCTCAACCCCGTTCTTATCTACAAGGAACGTTCTTCCAACACCGCCTACATCCCCCTCGTCCGCCAAGACAATTCCGAATTTCTGGAAACCGGTTTTTTCTTCGCCGCTTTTTCCATCCACGTCGACGCCCTCACCATGTACGTCGTCAGCGCCGACGATCATTTCACGGTCCGCTTCGCGGACGGCAGGGGGCAGACCGACGTCTCCAACATCCCCTCTAAAGCCGTCATCGTAGAAGAGCCCCGTTATCTCACCATCACGAGCCTCCCTCCCAACGTTTCCTTCTACAGTTTCGCCAGCGTTTCAATCCGCGACCAAAAAGGCGAAATCGCCAGATGCGACGACTTCTCTAAAATCCTCATCTCCGCCAATGGCGGCAAAGCGGAGGCTAAAATTCCACTGCTCTACAGCAAAGACGGCTTAAACTTTACCGGCTCCGGATCCTTTTACGTGTCATTTGACATCAGCGTCGACGCCGACACCCGCTACACCCTCGCCTCCGGCGACAAGGTGGCGGTGCGCTTCGTCAGCGGAAACGGCGTCTTCGACATCATGAACATCCCGCCAGTCCCATTCGTCCCAGTCCCGTACCTGACCGTTAAAGGCCTCCCCCTCAACGCCGCTAAACACATGATCTCGGACGTAAGCGTTTACAACATCGAGAGCGAGGTCGCCAGCTGCTCGGACTATGGCGAAGTCATATCCGCCAAAGAAAACGGCCTCTTGACCTTCCTGATCCCGCTCTCATCGTCCAACGGCGGCTGGTTCCTCGATTCGGGCAGGTTCGCGGTATCCTTCACTTTCAACATTGACGTAGACACCAAAATTTCCTACTCTCGCTCGGACAACGTCATCCTGTACTTCACAGAAGGCTCCGCCGAATTTGACGTTAATTCTTTCTTCGGCCACTTTAACGCTTCGCTGGCAAATCCCGACGACTCCTCAAAGCCGGTCATAAAGGCGGGTTCCTCCTTCGACGTAAACGGCCACAGGTGTACCGTCGCCGGCAATTACGCGGTCGCCGCTTTTCCCCCAAACGGCTCCTGCGTCCTGTACCTGTACGTCTTCTATTTCGACGGCGAGTTCTTTTATGAATTCTCCGCCGCCGCTCCGGTTTATAACCAAAGCCGCAAAGGCTGGTACAACGGCTCCAAACGCGCCCTCTGGAAAATGATCTACCTTTTCGGTCCTTCCCAATTCCTCTTTAAAACACCCGTCCATGACAATTTTCCACATCTGAAAACGGCCGCCTTAACCGTCACCAATGATTATGCGCAAATTACCGACACCAAAACAGCGGTTAAATCCATCGACGGCGCCTCCAACCCCGAATCAGACAACTTCACCCTCGAGCCGGGCGTTTACGTCGTCGAGATTAAAGGCGCGGGCGGCGGCGCTGGACGCTCCTATGACGGCGCTTCACAAGGCGGCTCTGGCGGCATCGTAAGGGAAATCTTCACCCTCGGCTCCGCCGCTTCATTCTCCGCCTTCACCGGCTCCGCGGGCGGCGACGCTCCGGCCGTTTCCCCTTCCGGAACGTTTAACATCGTCACCACAAGGAATTATCTTACTCAGGCTGGTAGTACGACTCAATCCACTGTCACATTCGGCAGCCCTGTTCTTACCTCTTCGAATTCATTCATTGCCGCCGTCAACATTTATAACGTCTCTAATATCCATATCTATTCAGACGGACCAATAACAGAATATTTATGGGCGGATGCCTCCATGTCAGGAGGAGGAGGCGGTGGAGGAGGCTCGGCATCCTTCCTATATTCCTCCGGCGCCAACGGCAGTTACTTCCTCGCCGCAGGCGGAGGAGGCGGAGGCTCGGGAGGCTCCTACCTGACTCCGGGCGGCGCTGGAGGCGCGGGAGGCTCGTGCGGCCCGGGCCAACATCATAAACTTAAGCCTCAAAATGAAGGTTTTTGGTTACATTTGTATTTATTGTAATATTTCCATTTCCGGGGAGCGCTTTTCAGCGTCCGTATTGGAACAATGTTTCGTTCCATGTCCGCC
>NZ_BDHE01000481.1:0-80331 GCF_054786175.1 Treponema sp. R8-4-B8 | reverse complement strand
TTTTACCAGTCCCCAAAAATAACCCATATTATTTCCCCGCATATTGAAAATATATTTTTTCGATATTGTTTATATCCTCATTTTCAGCGGATATATAAACAACCTTCCCATTTTGTATTATTACAAAACTGTCGCAAATGTTTTTTACCAGATTAAGGTCGTGAGTTGTTATAACAACGGTTGAATATTTTCCCTTGTATTCATGTATCAAGTTGATCATTATTTTTTGGCTTACGGGATCAATCCCTAAAAACGGTTCGTCCATTAGCAATAATTCTGGCGTTGTTACGAATGTGCAAGCCAAAGAAAGCCGCCGTTTCATTCCTGTTGAATAATAACCGGTCAATTTTTTTGCATGTTCTCCAAGATCAATTTTATTTAAAATTGACAGTATTCTTTCTTTATCAGGATTTTTATTCGCGCTTAAAAATTGCAATTTGATATTTTCATAACTGGACAATCTGGGATAAAGCCCTAAACCTTCCGGCATGTATCCAATTTTTTCATTTGGTAATAAGTTCCATTTAATAATGCCTTTTTGGGGCGAAATAAGTTTTCCTAGAAGCCGAAGCAATGTTGTTTTCCCCGCCCCATTATGCCCAAGTATGGCGATTATGCCCCCGCGTTTAATATTTAGGGAAAAATTCGTTAAAACTGTATTTTTTTTATCATAAGAATAATGAATGTTGTCAATTTCTATAATAGTTCCTTCCATGTATAGTTTTTTATATTATTATGTTTCTTTTGTCAATATTTATTATTTATACCCTCCCTTTTTACCAATCTTGCTCCAAGGCTGAAAGTAAACGGCAATTTCTTGTCAAAAAACGGGAAATGATATTCCCCTTCTATGCCTCTTTCCATCCCGCCCATATCAAAATACAAAGTGTCATACTCATTAAAAAATTCTATTGTTAATCCGGCGTTTATCAATGAATTTATTATATCGCTTACTTTATACATCCATTCATAATGACTTGTCTTTTTTGCATCGGAAAACCAGCCGCCAAGAGTATCATTATGTTCAGGTTCTCTGACAAAATAGGGGTATTTTATTTCTAACTTATTTTCTTTTAATTTTTCAGTATCAAAAACCATATAAAATGGGTGTCCGTCAAGCAAATATAAAACGCCGTTTTCTTTCAGTAAATGTTTTATTGTCTGCGCCCATTTATTTAAATCAGGAAGCCAGCATAACACTCCTTCTGTAGTAAACACCATGTCATATTTTTTGTCGTGTTTTTCTTTAAAGTCCATAATGTCCGATTCTATAAAGTCGATATTGATAACGCCTAATTCCTGCGCCATAAGACGCGCGTATTTTATGTTATCAGTAACGAAATCGACTCCCGTAACAATCGCTCCTTTTTGAGCCAATAGAATTGTGTCTGCTCCGGCGTTACATTGAAGGTGAATAACGGTTTTCCCGGAAATATCTCCAATTTCTCTTTCAATTATTTTGCTAAAACTGCACTTTTTTTCCTGTAACGCCTTTTTACAGTGTTCATAATGATCTTTGGATAATAATCCCCATGCGGTTTTATTGGCTTCAATTTCTTTCATTGTATGCTCCTTTACGCAAAAAATATATGTCAATATATTTTAACACAAAGATAGGAAGAAAAATTAACATTTTTGCTCATTTTTATTGTATATTGAACTCCATATAAAACCTCTAATACTTTTTTATAATCTATAATTTTATCCATAATATTCGTCCAATTACTTATATTATTTTAATTAACGCCTTTATGCAATACAAATACCCTAATAAGCCCCAATATTGTTAAATGCAAGGGATAATAAATATAGAAAAACCATTTCATTCCTTTCCATGTCCCCCTTTGTCCGTTATATTGATACAATAACGGAATAGCCAATACAATTAACATTTGCATTAATCCATAAACGAAATTTAAAAAAATTGCGTATATTATCGCGTAAACAGCTATGCAAATAATAAGGGAAATCATTTGTCTTTTGAAATTTCCGTAATTTAAACCCATATAAATAATAGCGAAAGCGGCGGGGGTACTCCAATCTGCCGGAAAGGCCGCCCATAAAACAGGAAAAAGTATTAAATGTTTTTGCCACGTTTTTAATTTGTCGCTTTCTCTAATTGCAAGCGCGATTAATCCAAGCATATATGCCCAAATAACGCTTGTCTGATCAAATACTGAATTAAAATGTTTATCAAAACAAAACGCATAGGCAAAATGTGAAATAATCGCAAGAATAAATAATCTGAGAATATATTTTTTTAAGTTTCTTGTATGATGATACCCTTCCACAATAAGAAACATCATAATTGGGGCGGTTAATCTTCCGATGCCGTTCATAAACAGCGGAACTATATCATAACTATAACGGGAATAGAAAATTATGGCGGAATGGGCTGTTGTCATAGTAATAATTGCAATTAATTTTAACGCGTTGGATGTGAGGCCTGTTTTTACATTTTCTTTTGATAATTCCATTTCATTCATAATAATTACTATATTGAATCGTTAAGCCTTTTGAGAATAGAAATTATACCAACACGCCCGAATTTACTACTAAGATGCAGTGTTATCTTCTTTTTCCTTGAGTTTTTGCAATAATTTATTTATTTCTTTTATATCCCTGCGGACTCTGATAATATCCAGTAAATAGAATAATATATAGACTATAAGCACAATGACAAGAGGAAGCCATACCGGTATATAATAATACCATTTAAATAATATTCCTGATACAATAATAACCGCCGACATAAAACCAATATCAAGCAAGAATTCGAAAATCGCATAACGGCTTTCTATCCTCTGGGACAGACGCAGTCCTATAGCAATTACAATATTTACTCCGATTATTTGCAGAATAGTATTCGCGGAGATTGATTTATTTTCTTTAAACATGATAAAAACCACTAAAAGAAACAATACAATTCCTGTGCTGGCAAATATATATAAAATGAATTTCTTTAAATCATCAGTTTTCATCAATATTCTCCTGTAACGCTTTTTTTATATCAGATAGATATTTTCTGGTTATAAAAACCTGTTTCCCGTTTTTTAATATCGCTTCCATGCGCCTGTTGGACAGCGGTATAATTTTATCTAGTTTGTTTATATTGATCAGGCAATATTTGCTGATTTGAACAAAACCCAATCCGTTTAATTTCTCGCTAATTTGATACAATCGGTATTTGGTTTTGTAATATTCGTTATCACAGTAAATTACCGCTATTTTATCTTCGCTTTCTATATAATATATATCAGGAGCGTTTATCTGTTTTATGCTATTTTCCGTATGACCTTCTATTTTTATACTGAGCGAATTGATAAACGAAACAAGCCTTTCGACGGTTTTATTTTTTTCAGGATATATAATTGATACTTCAATATCCTTGTGCGTCTTTCTTTCTTCAAGCTTTAGGAACATGATATATATTATACTACATATCAAGTATTTTTTCTATTAAATTTATTGATTAAAGCGCCTTATTTTTCTTCGTAAAAATAATTTATCATTGAAAAAGCACCTTATAATTTTTTTAATCCGAATAATAAATACCTTAATACAGGCATTAACCGTATAATTTCACAAAATATAATTGTCGCTCCAAACACCAATAATAATAATAAAATATAGTTAAAAACAAAAGGCAGATCGAAAGCAGAAGTCAAAATATAAGCTGTAAATACCATTATTGGATAATGGCATAAATACCAAAAGAAACTGCGGTTTTTTATATAATCCATTAATTTATTTGTTTTGTTGAAATATTTTCGTGAACAGCCCAATATCGCCATCATCATAATCCACGAATAAATGTTTGTTAATGGATGCTGCAAAAAACTGTTATCGCCAAAATTTTTACCATAAAAATAATAAACCTCTATAATGCCCAGTATTATTCCGGCTATAAGTAAAGGAATCTTGAATTTTGCCAATATTTCAATAACTTGTTCCTGTGAAAAGAAATAATATCCAGTCAGAAAAACAAATAAATATATGCCGTTCCTGAATACTGTTATTAACGGCATATTTAATAAAAACGAAGAACCCCAAAAAGGCAAGAAAAGAATAAGCAATACAAAAATATTTGATCTGCCTGTTAATGCCGTTAAACGATCATTTTTATCAATCTTATAAAATATCAATAAAATCATTGAAACAATTAATAATTCTATGTTAAACCATAATGGTCCCATTCCTATAAGACAAAAGATAAAATACTTCAAGAACGCCGGCACATTACTGCCAGCAAAAATATCATTATATTGATTTGTTACCCATCCGGTTATCCAGCAAAGCAGAAGAATACCGCCAATAAAGGGCATCAATAATTTTTGTACCCTTTCTTTTAAAAATTGTTTAACCGCGCGTATTTGCAATGCGTATCTGGCGCTTATACCAGCCACCAAAAACATAATAGTCATTAACCATGGGTATACAAAATAACAAAGCGTATCAAAAGCCGGAATGCCGGTTTTTCCGATGTTTGATACTACGCCGGCGCTGTTAAACAGATACGCAACATGATATACAATAACAATTATCACCGTAATAGACCGTATATTGTCAATGAAGTGCTTACGGGAAGTATTTACATTCATATCTGCCATTTAGTTTCTCCCAAAATATTTTGTCTCTTTTTGCCCTATTATAATAATTTTTAATTCATTTATAATATCATTTATAATTTCTATTATTTGCGTTTCATTTTGATATTTCAATAATTTATCTATATTTTCTTCAAAATGATTAGGCAATATTTTACATTTACTTAAACATATTTCTATTAAACGTTTTTCTCCCGGATTTGTCAGTTCATTAATTGCGAATATAATATCAAAATAACTTGCTAAAAACGCGGAAATTCTATTGTTTATATTTACGTAATCTTTCCTATAAACTGAAATAATGATTTGTTCTTTATATGATTCCATTGAATCGGAAAGTAAAGCCATATTTCTTGTTATAATATTTTCTTTAAGTTTTTGAGGATAAGGTATTGAAAACCGTTCCTTTGTTTTCTTAAACATGCCGTCTTTATCAAAGAGTATTTCTGAATTTAATAAATTATGCCAAAGACAAGTAGTAAATCCATTACAACTATTATGATTTTCCACGACATTAGCAATAATCTTGATAAAATCAAGTAAATTTCTATAAATTATTTGAAAACAATCACCGGATTTTAATATGCCATTATCTTCTAATTCCCAATAACTATTGCCTATTTCATAATAGTTACAATAATTTGAAAATAAATTCTTACGAATTTCCTGATCTATTATATTTTCTGAATATACATAAAAGTCATAATCAGATTTAATATCTGAACATTTAGTTGTTCTAGAACCGCCGAGTACTATTGCCTGAATGCCATTTATTTTCGAAAAATCATTTATAAATTCATTTAATTCCATGTTATCCATTTTAAATTCCCTTTATATATTTTTGTATACTCCTCTTTTTTAAACAAAGAAAATATCAATTTGCCGTTAAATAATGCTTTTAATGTCATAAATATATCCGCTACTGCAATAAAAATAAAAGAAGGCAGCGTTACCCTTGTGTATTTGTTTTTCATGCACATTTTATTTTCTATAGCCCATGAAAGCATGAATTCAAATAATAACACTCCGCAGTAAAAAAATAAAATTATTATTGCGCTATTGATCAATCCTGACAGTAATGTATTAAATGCATTATTTATAACTGAATTGCCTGAAAAAATGTTTATAATAATTCGAACAGAAATTTGTATGCCTGTCCATAACAACATTATTTTGTATAACACATTAAGCATTACGCCGCCGCCTATGCCAAGCCCTCCGCCCCATGTAATATCCGCGCGCTCACACCAGCATTTATACTGTTCCAAATGAGCATGATTTTGATGTCCTTCGACAAAACCAGAATTGGAAATTACATAGAGCATAAAACGGCATTTATTATTTTTGCAATATTGTTCCATTTGTTTTAGGAAATGTATAAAATGAGACGGAATACTGTCAATATACAACGGAACCGATATTACAACGGCATCTATATTTTGAAGGTTATCAAATATTTTATCATAATCTATGGATATGCCAATGCTTTTTATTGTAACATTATTCGGAAAAAGCATACAACGCAAAACATTTCCAAAAAACGACGAAGCTCCGCCTTTTTTCTTGGGACTGCCGTTAATAATCATTATATTCATTTAAATACCTGACCTATTTCATTGATATTGTTTATTATATGAAGGTTAGATTTTTTAAAACCCATATTGTTACGGTTCGCCTCTACCAATAATTTAGCGGTTTTTATTTCTGATTCAAGAAAATCACCGTACAAAATAACAGTCAGGCGCTTCCGCTCAACATTATATCTTTTTACGTGTCTTACTTTCCGTGAACGATATGTAAAAAACGGAGTACTTCCCGATATGCTGCGGTCAAGTACTTTTTTTACATGCTCGCTGTATCCGCCGTAACAATTTTGACTTATTAAAACTGTTTCCTCGCTGTTTCCCAATAATGAGCCTGAATATTTTAAATTGTCATTTATTTTACAAGTCCCAGGAGTTTTAATCCAGCAATTATAACAGCCTACACATGGGGCGGAAGTAACATTTGCGTTAATCACAATATATTCATCTTTAATAATTCCCAGTTGTGAGAAATCTTGTTCATTTAAGTCATGAACCAATACTTTCAATATATTCCTCCTGTTATCAAAATAAATCTATTAACAATGCTTTGTCTTCTGGTTCAATAAAGCCTGCTTTTTTGTATATTGGAAACCCCATTTTTGTTGAATTTAAAACTATTCTATTTATTTTTTCATTTGCGGCTGTATCTTTTATAAAGTTCATTAGTTTCGATCCAATTCCCTTTTTTCTGTATGCAGGTTTTGTATAAAAATTAAGTACATGCCCAATTTTTCTATAATTTTCATTCTCTAAAGGGGGTAGATAATATATTAATAAACCTGCAGTACATATAACTTCATTATTATTTAACCCTATAAAACCTATATATGAATTATCATTAAATAAATCATTAAAATAAGTAAAAGTTGCTTTTTTTATTTTTTCCAATAGTTGAAGTTCAATATCAGGATGTATATCTTTTATAAATTCCATTCTTAAATCGACAAGTATTTCAAGATGTTCAATGCCGACTTTTTTAAGTTCTATTTCCATTGTATTTCTCCTTTTCTTTATCAGTTATTACATTACTTAGCGTTTCTTCGATAATGTCTTTGTTAAAACATGGAATGTTCAAAAGACCCGATAATTTACGGGAAAATACAGATTTTCCTGTCGCGCAGTATCTGCCGGTAATTATTATTTTCTTATTCATACCTATTTTACCTTTATTCTCATTTTTTTACTTCAAATTTGTTTTCATAAAACCCCATTAAATACGTAAATATTTAAAATATTAGCAGATTATAAATAAAGAAAATTAACATTTTTTATCATTTTTTTTGTCCCTATAATTTAAATCATTCCTTATTTTATATCCATTATTGTTCCAACTATTTCATTTTTATATTCAACAACAAAACAAGTGTTGGGATTCTTTTCCAAGAAATTGTTTATGGATTTTTTTGAATCGTCATTTCCGCTTAAACCTATACCGTCGGTATTTTCCCATAAATTTATTATTTCATCGTAGTCTTTTATATCCATTGCATTAATTTTATACATAATGTTTACTGCCTTATTTTTTTCAAATATTATTTTTATTATAATATTCATTATATAGTATATCCATTAAAATTATATCATGCCTTTCATTATTTCTTAATAATGCCTCCCGTATTTTTCCAATAATTTTAAATCCTACTTTTTCATAAGATTTTATTGCTCTTTCATTAAATGAATACACTCTTAAATAAATATTATGTAAGTTTAATGCCTTAAATCCATAGTCCAATAATAAGCTTAAAGCTTCTGTCCCATATCCTTTATTCCAGTATTTTTTGTTTCCAATGAATATTCCAACTTCTGCTGTTTGGTTTATATTGTCAATACTTCCATATCCGCAATTTCCTATTAGTTCATTAGTCCCATTATCAATTATTGAATATGTATGCTCTTTGGATAATTTTTCCAAGAATCCTTTTTCATTTTCTATGCTTATTATATTCGGATAAACTATCAAATATTTTGTTACTTCTATATCATTAAGCCATTCAGTAAATTTTTCCACATCATTTACATCAATTGGAGACAAGTAACATTTTTTCCCTACAAGTTTCTTAAAATACATAATTTCCCCCTTTTCAATATTATTACAAATATATTATTTTATTAATTTATTTAATATTCTATTGTCATTAAGCCCTTCTTCGACGATTATTCCTCTGTATTTCATAATTTTCTCCTTATTAAATATATCATAATCAAAAGTGAAAAGTTAACATTTTTGATCATTTTTCAGAATAATATTTAATTCATTATAGTATTATATTTTATACTCTTTTTACGGTTTATTAAATGATAATATATACATATATCCTTTACATACTATTTTCCATTCTATATCTATAAATATTTGTCTCCATCTTATCCTCCATGAGGTACACCATTTTGTTTAAGCAAATTAATTTTATTCTCCGCCCATGCCTTAACAGGGAAAAAAACAAAGCAACTTATCGTAATTGAGTATGTCAAAGATATTAAGCTTACCGCAAGATTGGGACCTAATTTATCCGATGATCCCAAGAAGGCAAGGCTGGCAATTAGCCCTGTCATAAAACCAAATCCGCCTACCGCAAGGATAAATTTAATTGTGTTTTTTAACGCCGCAGAAAGAGTCTCTAATTCAGTTTCGGTGTATGTATACTCCTTTTTGAAACTTGCTTTGATATACTTGCCCAAAATATTTCCGCTTTTTGATGTTAAAAAAAAGAAAATCAAAGGAACAAGAATCAACAAAGCTGACGGCAGATCGATAAATATTGTGCCCACACCTGATAGTATACTCACAATAGCAAAGATAAAAACCATGAATAAAAAACCAATAATTAACAACATCATTCGCCTCCTAAATTTTTCTTAAGATTATTGACTATATCTTTGACATAGCCGTTTAATATCTGTGAGCTTCCCGGCATAATTTTTTGCCTGCTCTCATAATACCCTTCAACAACCGTTGAAATAGGCATTAAGTTTACAATAATACATATTGCAAAAGTAAATACGCTTGCGGCGGCAAGCATAAATAGTTTTTTTGAATCAAACCTGTCATTTTTTGCTTTTTCTAACCCTCTGTTTACGGCAATATCAAGACGATTTTGTTCACAATCACGATCGTTTTCTATATATCGTAAGAATGAATCCTTATTCATACAAAACCTCCAAACGTAATATATTAAGCGCTCTGTTTAAGCGGCTTTTAACCGTTCCTTCCGGCACATCTAATATTTTAGATATTTCATATAACGTATAACCTGAATAATATTTAAGGCTGATGATTTCACGCAGTTCAGGTTGTAAAGATTTTATCATCTGAGTGAATTCTAATTCACTATGATCATCAAAATATATGCCCTCCGGTACTTTTTCCATAACTATTTCATTTTTTTGCCTCCTGTAAAAGTCATTTGCGACATTTATTTGTATGCGGATAAACCAAGTCTCCGCATATTTAGGTTCCCGAAGCCGTTTAATGCCCTTAAAGGCGCGGAAAATGGCTTCGCTGACGGCATCAAGGGCTAGAGATTCATCGCCTAGAACGCCTTTTGCGGTACGAAAAAGTTTGGTTTTTAACAAATCGCATAGCGTAACAAAACATTTTTCATTACCCTTTGAGGCTTGTTTTGCTAAAGACTCAAGTGTTTCGTTTCCCTTTAGCAACTATTTTGACCTCCTTATATATTAGACGTGAAAAATGTCAGTTTAGTTCTTGTTTTATATAATTCAATATTAACATCACATTTCAAAACAGTAATTTTACAATTATATTTTTCAATAGCCAATACCATTCTTCCATTTAAACCAATCACCTATAATTGTCTTTTCAATTGAAAAATATTTTTTAGATATTGTAACAATAGGGTCAGCTATTTTCAGCCGTTCTTCAAAGGGAATTTGTTCGTCTGCCAAACATTCATCTACGAGTACGTTTTTAATTTTACATATATAAATTTCACTTTTATTATCATCAAGATGAAGTGTTTTATCAACTTCAAGCTCAAAACTAAAAGGGCTGTCAATAGGTATCGGCACATTCAATACCTCCCCTTTTATAGATTCAATTATTTTTGACTTATCAACTTTATATCCAGAATTACTGCCCAAAAAATCAGCAACAGGCAATAATGACTTTGATATTAAAGACGCGGAAAAAACACCCGTCGAGCGTATTCTGTCGCGAGTAAGTTTATCTTCGCCAATACAAGCTACAAATTTAAATTCTTTATCATGACAGTATGTTGCCCAACAGAAAAGACCATAATTAGGCAGTCCGTCTTCTCTATAAGTACCAAATAAAAACAGGCATTGCGGACAAAAACGGTTCGTCGCGCTTTGGGAAATCTTTTTCATATTTTTCTCCTTTATAAATTCAATTTTTAAGTATACCATATCTTTTAATCGCTTTCCACCTTCAAATATTTCATGATCATAATTATTTATAAAATAATCTTTAACAGTATGGGAGTATTCAAACCCGCAATTTTTATAAAATGAAATTGTTTTATCATTATCACCTGTTCCAACCAATAAAATATCACATTTATTTTTATATTTTTCTATAATGTATTTAATCATTGTTTTTCCATATCCATTCCCCTGATATTTTTCATATGTCGCTATATTTTTTATCTCATAAATGCTTTCATCTTCTTTTGTTACTACAGATACCGTTTTTAAATCTCCATCATATAATGCAAATAATTCGCCCCTATAAAGATACTTTTTTATCATATTGTCCTGTTCGTCACCCAATAATAATAAATCCATAAATTCTTCTTTGTTTTGGGTTATTTCAATTATTTTCATATTTCATATCCAATGTAATGTGCCTTCTTCGGTATCAGTAAATTTTTTTATATCCGTTTCCCCAAAATAAATATAATTTTGGCGGATTATATTTTTATATTGTCTTATTATTAATAACGCAGATTTATAGTCATTGTACGCCAAATTATTTTTACCGTCAAAACAAAATTTCTTAATCATTAAATTCTCCCCCTAATGTTTTAATTGAACAAATTTACTTGCCAATTTATAAACTTGATTTATTTCTTTTGTATCTAATTTCCATTTCTTTAATTCACTTTTAATTAATTCGGGATATTTTTTACTTATATCCTTTAATGCGTTTCCAACTGATTTTCTTACATATTCGCTTTCGTCCGTTTTATGCTCCGATAATATTCTTATTGCTTCTTTGGGATTATCTTCAAAATATGGCCTATTTGTCCATATTCTTAACCCTTCAGTAACAGCCCGTCTGTTATTTTTATTCTTGCTATTCAGCCATTCATCTATTGTTTTCAATGATTGTTCATAACCTATATTTTTACAATAATTGTCAAATGCCATTGCCAAGAATTCTTGAACTTGCCATGAAGGGTTTATGTTTACTTTGTTTTTTAAAAAATTGTACGCTTTCTTTTGTTTGTGTGAAATAACTCCCATAATATAAACACCAAACGCTTGAATGTAATATAATTCACAATTATAACATTCCATCGCGGCTTCCCAACAATTTTCAATAGAATTATTTTTACAGAAATTTTCCGCTTCTTTTTGTATTAACCCATATCTTTCCTTGCCTGTTTCTTCATTGAAAAATAACTTTGTATAATGTTTTATATCAATCATAATTTATATTCCAATATGTTTTTAAAATCAGAATTATAACAATAATAAATCTTATTATAATTTTTTGAATAAACAAATGAAAAATCCGTGCTCCATTCTCCAGTCTGTTTTACCTCTTCCAGAATATTAAAGGCATCATTTACAGATATATTCTTATTTTTATCCAAATAGTTCTTAACTTTCATATATCTGTCAGAGCCATTATCATTATATTTCTTACCTGCGTTATAATCAACTAGCGAGAAATTTGTCATTATATAATATTGCGATTCATTTATCTTATTTTTTATATTTCCCCTTCCGGGTTCAATTATCCAAACATTTCCGTTTTTATCTGTGATAAAATTATGAGTACAAAGATTGGGGGCGTTTACAATTTCCATATTTTCAAAATAGTTATCCAGATCATTTGTTTTCATTTTTCCTTCAAGTAAATCCTTGACTAAATAAATATTTAATGTGCGTGTTCTACTTATTCTTTTATATAATCCTTTTCCATTTGAATCCACACACAAATTATTTACAAATGTTTTTTCTGTATTTATTCCAAATGATGGCTGTTTCCCGGCACTTGTAATAACATCTATAATAAAGGCTTTTTTGTTATTTAAGTTTAATTCAAAAGCCATGCCATTATTATCGAAATTCATCGCTATTATTAAATCATTTCCTCTGTTTATAAAACAAGTACACATTAGATTCCCCGTAATTTTGAGTATTACTCAAATATATCAAAGAATAACATTTTAAGCGAATAAAAACTTATCATTTTTAATCATTTTTCAGGAACTGCTTTATAAAGCCCTATATATTCCGGCGTTTCTCCTTTTTCAATCTTTATACAACAATGTAAATATCCAATATGATAAAAAATGTGCCGTAATTGGGCTAAAATCAATTCAATCTTTGTAAATTCCATTCCATTAAATACTATTTTATTTTCAAGAGTTTCGTCTGTTAATTCATTTAGATATTTTTGAATTTTATTATTTACATTTTCATAATATTTTTCTATTTCATTTTTTGTTAATTTATTTTTATCATTAAGATATATTATATTTAGATTTTTTTTATGGAATTCCGGCTCAACATAATTACCGGGATCAATAAAATTTTTATCCAATGAATGTATTAAATGATAAAAATGTTTCCATGTTTTAAAACCGCCCTTTACCGAATCGAATTCATTTTCGAGAATTACTTCCAATAATATCTCAATATTTTGAAATATTTGTTTTGTTTGGTTTCTTATACTATCAGTTAACATATCTCCCCCTAGAACCTTATTTCAAAAGCTCTTTTTGAATTACCATCAAAACCGCATTTTGTATAAAAAATGTGGCTTTCCTTTCTTTTATTACTGCTTTGTAAAACAACTTTATAACAATTATTTTCTTTTGCATATTCTATTGCCATTTCAATTACCTTTTTACCAATTCCTTTTTTCCTGTATTTTTCATCTGTTATTACATTTTCAATAAAACCAATTGACATTCCATTTCTTGTTAAGTTTTGTATTATTGCCAAATAACATGATGAAATAATAACATTATTATCTATTGCAATAAAATATTTAATATTATTGTTTTCAATTTTTTCCCATATTTTATTTGCCGTATTTATATCTATTGGAATTTCTTCAGGGAACAGTTGTTTATATAGTTCCAAAATCATCGGCAAATGTTCTTTTTTTGCGATAGCATATTCCATAATTTTATTATTTATAACCGCCATTTACAATTCATATAGTTATCGTTTCATAATTTTTTTATAAAATACCATTCCAATAAGCGGACTAATAAATATTGAAATATATATAAGCGTTATCCACGGCTGATAATCCAAATACATTTCCCTCCATGTCATTGCCCAAGGGTGACGAATTAACACCCATGCAACAAGGTCAAAAATTATAGTTATTATTGCCCAACTAAAACCTAAATTAAGGGCTGTTTTCCAATAATTATTTATCGGTTTTGCCATTTTATAGTATAAATAGGCGAATAAGGGCCAAAGTATAATATTATACAACGGATGAAATGGAACTGTTGCGGCGTAAGGTAAAATATCATACATTGTTTTAACGGGTGTATTGGGGGCAATTTCCATTTTTAATACCAGCCAATTAAAACAGGTATGTCCAATCCCTACAAGAGTAACCAATGTATAAGATACCCAAAACCATAACATCGAAATTTTCCATTTGATGAATTTACTCATATATCAAACAATAGCATATTAGCCGGATAAAAATTAACATTTTTAATCATTATTTAAATTCTTATTTTTCTTCCAGTCAAAGTTGCAAGTTTATCGCCGCTGATACAATATACCGTCCAATCATTAATTGGTTACGCCCCCTGACTTAAATAAAATTATTTACAAAGAAATTTACAAAGAAACTGTAAATTCCTTGCTGGTTACAACGCCTACAATCCATAATAAATCATCATAGTTGATATTACAATAAGCGGTAACATAAGCGGGTAAATTGCCGCTTACCTGTATATTATCCTTTTTAAAATCTTCAATCATCTTGGGTAAAAATTCCCATGTCAATTTATTATTTACCCCTTCGTGATATCCTATTGAGTCATAATTATCTACTTTTATGGTAACGGCATATCTGTATTTTTGAGAATCATATTGGACATTATTGGAAAATACAGGTTCAGCCGAAAGCGTTACCCCTGTTTGAGTCTTGTTCAAATCAAGGGAAATTTCGTTAACCGTATGAATGCCGTTATTTGCGGTTATTTCAACATTTGCCCAATTTGGAGAATTTTCATTATTTGCGGTATCGACAGAAACGCCAATAAAATAATGATGCCCATTCCGCGCAAACGGACATGCAACCTTGCCTTTTTCTTTAACTTGAACTAATTGCGTCCCTCTAATGTCCGTAAATGTCGAAATAGGGTTTACGCCTTCCACTACTTCCATTATATGTATAAACATTCGGGTTGCATCTGACGGAATATTATCAAAATAAAGGACAATTCCTTCTGGAGCATTTTCAGCTTTTAATCCGATGATGTCATTTTTGTACATTGCTTCATTAGTCGCACAACCGATAAACGCCATAACAAAAACCAATGCAACACCAAGTTTCCTAAAAAAAAGATAATCCATTTTAATTCCCCCCAATAATTGATTCTACCGCTTTTACCGCTTTTTTGTCAATTATTCCCAATTATTTTACCCGCTCTTAAATGAAAAGCTTTTATTATTATCGGATTTTCTTTGTAAATGAAAAAGCTCTATCCTTTCCGGTTTAAATTCTCCGTTTTTGCGAAGTTTGCCCGGCGTAATTCCAAATTGGCGTTTGAAGGCTCTTATATAGGATTGCTCATAGTTAAAGCCGTAATCAAGCGCGATATCAAGAATATTTGAATCGGTATTAAGCAGATCATTAATGCTCGCAGTTAACTTAAAAGAACGAATGTAAAACCCCATTGGTTGATTATACGCTAATCTGAACAGCCTTTTTAAATGACTTTCCGAGAGAGCGTGTTTTTTAGCGATAACGTCTGAATTAATATCGGTACTAATACCTTCTTCTATATCACTTAAAACGTTATTAAGCAAATCATATCCCCTTTTCATCCGATCCTCCTAAAATTATATAGTTGTAAAAACTATATAAGAAAAGACGCGGAATTTATTCACCCTTTTGGGTGATTGTCGGGTGATTTAGGGGTGATTGGAGTATAACCGTAAAAAAGAGATGAAAGCCCCGCGATATTGGAAACTCCTGTGGTTTGATAAATATGCTTTAAATGGGTTTTTACCGTATTAACGGAAATATTAAGCGCGTTTGAAAGCTCTTTATAACTGACATTGCCGGCAAGTATCGCTTCTATTACCTCTAATTCGCGTTTGCTTAAAAGATGAATGAACGGCGTATATTTGTCATTTTTCGCAGTTGGTATTTGGGTTTCCGTATTGTGTATAACGGGTGGTAAATTATCGGCGGATAGAATATCCGCAGTTAAGCGGGTATACAGGTAGAATAAAAATATTAGTACTACAATAAGAAGCATTCCCATAAAAAGAGAAAATAAAAAAGACGACATTACCAGCGCAAAATCTTCCCACCATGATAGAACTATTAAAGTAAAAGAAATAAACAGCAAATTAAAAATAATATAAAGATTAAGAGGCGGTTTTGACTTTGTGTTGCGCAGCCAACGCGCGGCGAGAAGACAACAAACAGTTATTATAGTACTGCTGAAAAAAAGCGAGCCGTAATATAATTGCGGGAATTTCATTGTCGCTTCCATAAAATCTGATAAATCAGTTACAGGGTAAATAAAAACAGCTAAAAAATAAATAATGGGAAATTGCGCCAAATTAATTATGCTAAAAATAAAAGAAGCGGCTATAAGCGCTTTTAAACGGTTTTTGCCCAACAAAATAAAAGAAAGAAGACAAAGAGCGATAAAAATAAGAGTAGTATCAATAAATGAAGGAGCCTCAACTTTCCCGTAAAAATAAAGATCATTAAATAACAGATAAAACGGATAGCCAAAAACAACCGCCGCCAAAAGGGCGATAGACCGCAGACGGGACTCCGGTTTATTCATCTTGTAAAAAAGCGGATAAAATCCTATAGTGCAGATAAATCCCAATAAAAAAGATAAAATGATTATACTCCTTTGATTAAGTCCCATTATGTCAGTTTTTACAATTGAAGTAAATCAATATATTGGGTAAAATAAACGATGAATTTTGAACAATTGGGCGTTGCGCCGTGTTTTATTAAACGCCTTGAAACGCAAAACATAAAAGAAGCGACTGATATTCAATGTAAAGTGATCCCCCGCCTTTCCGCCGGTGAAAGCGTTTTTTTTACATCGGCAACGGGAACGGGCAAGACTTTTGCCTATCTTTTGCCGCTTTTAACCAATTTGCTCAAAAATGAAAAACCGGCTTTTGGACCGCGTATTTTGATTTTAGCGCCTACTCTGGAACTTTGTTCCCAGATTTTATCGGAACTGGAATTTCTTTTGGCGGATTCGCCCCTCCGCTCTTTCTTGGCGATTAGAAGCATCAGTCTTGACCGTCAAATTGAAAACATCAAAAAGATAAAACCTGATATTGTCGTAGGAAACCCAAACAGGCTCCTTCTTCTTGCCCAAAAAAAATTCCTTAAATTGAATAATCTGTATTCGTTGATTTTTGACGAAGCCGACCGTCTTGTAAGCGGCGAAATGATAGACGACACGGCGGAATTATTATCGCTAATCCGCAAATTCGCTAAAACAGATAAGATTCTTCTTGGCGCATGCTCCGCTACGATAAATAAAAAACACGCTGAAAAAGTACAAACCGTCTTTTTTGGCGACGGGGAGGGCAGGGGAGTCTCCTTTATTGAATCAGAAGACAATGAAATCCTGCGCGATAAAATTGAACACTGGGCTATTTTCAGCGAAAAACGCCGCAAAGATCAAACATTGCGCTCATTGTTAGCCGCCATTAAAACAAAAAAATCCCGCGTTAAGGCGCTGGTGTTCGCAAGCAAGGGCGATGAAGCGGCGATGGTTCTCTCGCGCCTCCAGTACCACCATGTTCCCGCCGCCGGACTTTTTGGAAAAGTTGGAAAAAATTCTCTCTCCGGCGCGGAACGCAAAGAGGCGCTCGATTTATTCAGAAGAGGAAGCGTTGACGTGCTAGTCTCCACAGACCTAGCGGCCCGCGGCCTGGATATTCCCGATATTACCCATGTCATCGCTCTTGACGTTCCTTCTGATGGTGAAGCGTACATACACCGCTGCGGCAGAACGGGACGCGCCGGAAAACGCGGCATAATGGTAACAATCGGCGATGAAACCCAGATGCGCCTTCTGTCCTCACTGGAAAAAAAGTTAAAGATTAGGATAAACCCAAAAGAATTGTACATGGGCCAAGTCTGCGTCCCTGAACTATAATTCGCAAGGACTCTCGCCAAGACTTCACACAAAGAACACAAAGGAAGAGAACAATGAGCAGTGAGAAATGAGCAGTGTGAAATGAGCAGTGAGAAATGAGCAGTGAGCAGTGGTTTATGTCCGTTATCTTATCGTTAAGCTAACGCATAGTCTTCGGACAATAATTCACTCTTCTCACTTCTCACTTCTCACTTTTCATTGCTCACTGCTCTCTTCCCTCTTCTTTGTGATCTTTGTACCTTTGTGATCTTTGTGTGAAATCTTTTCGTATTTAGTTAAGTTTAGTAATTAAGATTTTATCTATTCTGTTGCCGTCTTTGTCAATTACTTTAAATTTATAGCCTTGATAGTTAAAGCTGTCGCCGACGCGGGGGAGTTCTCCGGCAATGTACAGGATAAGGCCGGCAAGGGTGTGAAATTCTTTTTCTTCGCCAAAACCTGTAAGGCCCAATTCTTTCGCGGCGTCGTCAATGTTAAGAGTGCCGTCCGCGAGAAAACTGCCGTCTTCCTGGCGCAGAAGGGGCTGTTCTTTGGCGGCGGGGGCGGAAAGCTCACCTACGATTTCTTCAACTAACGTCGTTATGGAAATCAAGCCGGCTAATCCGCCGTATTCGTCCATGACAAACAGGAAGTTTGACTGCCCTTGCTTAAAAGATTCAAAAGCTTTAATGGCGGGCATTGTTTCGGGAACGAACTGCGCTTTTTTCATTATTGCGCGTAACCCGGCAGGCGCGCTGCGAAGGTAATCGAGGATAATGTCTTCCGTATAAACCGCGCCGACAATTTCATCGGGACTGGCGTTTACAACAGGGAAACATTTTTGTTTTCGGTACTCAATAGCCTTCTCGCGGATTTCATCATAGGGGGCGTTGATGTCCAGTAGTTGAATCTCAGAGCGGTGGGTCATAAAAGCGCGTAAAGGACGGTCGCCAAGATAAAAAACGCCTTCTACCATGCCGCGTTCACCGCTTTCAACAATGCCGGATTTTTCACCCTCAATAAGAGTGTTGCGTAATTCATCCTGAAGTTCTTCTTCGGTAATATTGCTGTCGTCAATTTCAGGGCGGACTTTTAAATTAAAAAATGAAGCAAACTTCATCGCCGGTATGGTCAAAGGCACCATTGGCAAGGAAAGAATTTTCATGACAGGCAGAAGGGAGGCGGTTATTTTTTCAGGCTTTGTGGCGGAAAGCAGTTTTGGAAGGCTGTCGCCAATTAATGTGATGATTACGCCTAAAATTATTGCGGATAACGCGGTGTAAATGTAAAACGGCGCAACAGAAGATTTATCGCCGTATCTAATAGGCATAAAAAGTATAATTATTACGGAAGAAAAAGCGGCAAGAACCTTGAGTATATTGCTCCATAAACGGCAGGAAAGCGATAACTTATGCGGATTTTCCAACGCTTTAAGAACGGCCTTGTATTGTTTTGAAGACTCTTTTTCAAGACGTGTTTTTCTGCATAAGTTTAATGCGGAATCAAATAACGAAAACACCCCGCTTAAAATGATTAGTACAAATGCGACTAATATTGAAACAGGCAGATAAGTGGTCATGCTAGTTGTTGATCTCCGAGCGGTTAAGCGGACGCACAATTGTCAGCACGTTAGGCGCCGTTTGCATCAGTTTTATTTTTCCGTCGGGAGTGAATTCGCCAAAAATCTGCACAATAGGGAAACGGGGGGTTTCCGGGTTTACGTCTACAACCTGTCCTTTTTTTCCGTTTGATAAAAGCACATAAAGCCCGATTGGGTAAATTGACAAAGACAGGACAAGCGCCCGCACAATCGTGTCGTCGTATTGTTTGCCTTCGTTCTTTAAAAGTTCAAGTATTCCCGTGTAGCCGTCTTTTGCTTCCTTGTGCGGCCTCTTGGAGCTTAACGCCTCGTAAGAGCAGGCGACGGCTATTATTTTTGAATATAGGCTGATTTTTTCACCTAACAATTTTCGCGGATAGCCTGTTCCGTTCTCACGCTCATGATGTTCAAGGGCGGACAAACATACGGGGAGGGAAAAATCAAGCGATTTAAGCATGCTGTAACCAAGAATAGGGTGGGTAAGAATGGCTTTTTGTTCCTGAGGATTAAGGGTTCTATGGCTTAAATAAATATTTGACGGTAATTTTAACATTCCCGCCTCGTGCATAAGAGCGGCGACTCCAAGCTCTATCAAACGGTAACTGGGCAGTTTTAGGTATGTGCCGATTATTATCGCGATTATAGTTGAGCGCACCGAATGGGTAGCAAGATAATTTTTCCCCTCCGCGGGCTCAATATTTTTTATAACTCTCATTAAAAAACGGCGGTCTTCTTTTATGTATTCAATTATTTCCTTTATTTTTTCAGATACGGTTTTTTCTTCAAGGTCATCGGATACGGACGCTTTAACGAACATATTTTCCACGAAGAAAAGGAAACTTGTATAAAAATCCTCGGCTTTTTTAAGCTTGTCTGAATCTGATTGCTGGGAAAGCCCTACTCCTTCTTCGGGAGCATTAGCGGTTGCCTCTCCGGTATTTGCATATTCTTTGCTGGAATCTCCTTCGCTGTAAACGGTCTTAATATTCCACTTTTTTAATAAATTTGTTAATTCTTCTGAAAAAGGCATTTCCGGAGCGGTAAGGATAAATGCCTTGTCAAGATAAACCGGTTTAGAGAAAAAAGAGTTGGGTTTTATTTCTTTTAATGCATATTCATTCATTCAATTTATCCCCCGGGCTAATTTAAGAACCCAACATCGTTGACGCAAAATAATCTTTCTATTATATTCATTACAAGGAGCATTTTCATTGAAGTTCAAATACTTGATAATAGCATTTTCCATTATAATCTCTATTGTCATCTTGGTCACCGCCTTATTGCCGTTGCTGTTGAACAGATCTGAATATGCGGTAAATTTTCGATTTGTCACTTTACCGCTATTGCTTATCATGGCTTTACTCCTTACCGGCATGAGTATATATTTCTTCATTAATTATCGGCTTTTTTCGCTTCTTGAAAGAGAGGATTGGCCTGCTCTGGCATATTATTTAGAACATAAAATATACGTAAAAAACGGATATTCAGAGCGAAATGTCCGGCTTTTAGCAAGCTCTTATCTGGTAATATCAGATTTTCAATCAGTTTTAAAATTGGAAGGCAAGGCCATTCTTGCCAAACCGTCTGTTGTTAATAAAAACATCCTGATTTTTGGCGCGGCAAGGGTTTTAAGCGGCAGTCATGCCGATGCGGTTACTTTTTTTAAAACGCATATGGAAAAATGCGAGAAGAAGGATAAAGAGTGGGTACGCTGGTTTTACGGTTTTTCGCAACTTTTAAGCGGAAGCTTTAATCAGGCTGAACCGGATTTTTCATCATTAGCCGTTTCTTCTGCAAATATTTTAATTACTGGGCTTTCAGCGTATTTTTTGCATAATTCAATAGAAAAACGTTCCTTAAACTCCGCTAAATGCCATGAAATAGCGGAAAATGGCCGCCAGCGCGTAGTAAATGCGGTTAAAACCGTTGGAAACTGGGTAAAAGAAGTCGAAAAAGTGGGAGCGGATATTCACATTGCCATAATAAGGAAGTACATTGATGAAGCCGGAAAATGGCTTTTTAGCAAGGATTAAGTAAAATGAAAAATATTGAAAAATCTTCAAAACTGGAAAATGTATGTTATGACATACGCGGACCTGTATTAAAAGAAGCAAAACGGCTTGAAGAAGAAGGGTTTAAGGTTATTAAACTCAATATAGGCAGTCCGGCCGCTTTTGGTTTAAATACGCCCGATGAAATTGTCCACGATATAATCGTAAATTTACCCAATGCCCAACCTTATGGCGACTCGCGAGGGCTTTTTTCCGCCCGTAAAGCCGTAATGCAGGATTTTCAATCCAAGGGAGTAATGGACGTAGGGATCGATGATATTTTCATAGGCAATGGGGTAAGCGAGCTTATATCGATGTCCATGCAGGCGCTCCTTGATTCCGGCGATGAAGTATTAATCCCAATGCCCGATTATCCGCTATGGACGGCTGCCGTAACTCTTGCAGGCGGCAAACCTGTTCATTATTTTTGCGATGAAGCCTCGGACTGGAATCCTGTTTTAGACGATATTCGCTCAAAAATTACCCCAAAAACCAAAGCGATTGTAGTGATCAATCCCAATAACCCGACAGGCGCGGTTTACGACCACTCTGTTTTAGAAGGTATCGCTAAAATTGCCAAAGAAAACGATTTAATCGTATATGCCGATGAAATTTACAGCCGTATCACTTATGATGACGCTATACATGTTCCCTTTTCCACAATAGAGCCGGATATTCTAACCGTCAGTTTTGACGGATTAAGCAAATCATGGCGCGCCACAGGTTTCCGCGCCGGTTGGATGGTTCTTTCCGGCAATAAAAAGTGCGCTTCAGATTATATCGATGGGCTTGATATGCTTGCCAATATGCGCCTATGCCCCAATATGCCAGCCCAATACGGTATTCAAACCGCTCTTGGCGGCTATCAGAGCATTAAAGACCTTATTCTTCCCGGCGGCAGATTACGCGAACAGAGGGACACGGCCTTTAAACTTGTCAATGAAATTCCCGGTCTTTCCGCGGTAAAACCCAAAGGCGCTCTTTATTGTTTCCCAAAAGTAGACATTAAACGCTTCAATATTACAAACGATGAAAAATTCATGCTCGATCTGCTACATAGCCAACATCTGCTCTTGGTTCATGGCACCGGCTTTAACTGGAAAGAGCCAGATCATTTCCGTATCGTCTTCCTCCCCGACAAAGACACCCTAACAGACGCAATGCGCCGATTAGGTATTTTCATGGAAAACTATAAACAGCTTTAAGAATTTTTCCCGAAGAATTTCTCACAAAGATCACTAAGGAAGAGAAGATCACAAAGAGGAGGGAGGAAGAGGTTAGCAATTAGCAGTGAGCAGTGAGCAATGAGCAGTGAGTTCACGCATAGCCTTCGGACAATAATCCTTGTCCGTTATCTTATCGTGAAACTCACGCATAAATAACGAACAACAACATTGCTCATTTCTCATTGCTAATTGTTTTCCCCCCTTCGTGATCTTTGTACCTTTGTGTTCTTTGTGTGAGGTCTTTTCGAAAAATTTAAGCCGTTAAAACCGAAAGCGGCACCACGTTCACGCCGTCTTTTCTTCGGGCGGCTAAGCCGTTAGCTGTAATTATTGTCAATGCGGCGGGCGGGCCCATTTTTTCCTGATCGATTTTTTTCGCGAAGGCAAGCAGATTTTTCGCCGCTTCGTCTTGGGCGCCGAATCCCATTTTCACTTCAAACGCCGCCCACTTTCCGTCGGGATACTCGATTATCGCGTCTGCTTCCATGTCTCTTGAATCGCGGTAATGGTAAACTTTTCCGTCATGCAAGCCGGCGTAAATTCTCAAGTCGCGGATGACAAGGGATTCAAATAAAAGGCCGAAATAGTTTAAATCAGAAACCAATTTTTTTGGCGAAATGCCAAGAATTCCCGTGGCGAGAGAAGGATCGGTAAAGTGCCGCTTTGGCGCTTTTCGCAACGTGTCGCTTGAACGAATGTGCGCCCTCCACGCGGGAAGGGGTTCAATTACCATGAGCCTTTCAAGCGCTTCAAGGTATTCGGCGACGGTTTCATTGTTTAATTGAGCCTGATTTCCCGCAGTATCTTTTGCCAGCGAAGAAAGCGACGCTTCTGTGGAAATATTTCTGGCAAGTGACTGCATCAGGCGCAAAAGTTTTTGCGGGTCTCTCCTTTTACCGCCGAACCTGTCAATGTCCACCTCCGCGATAAGCGCGATATAATCTTGCACATAACGCAAAGCGGCCTTGCTCCCCGCGCCGATAATTCCCGGCCAGCCGCCGATTATTATTTTTTCAGCAAGGGATTCCAGACTGAATTCAGCCTGTCCCGATGACGGCGCGCTACCATTCATTATTTTGGCAAGGCTTACCTCTCCGCTAGACCAGCCTTTTTCAAACAGCGACATTGGCCGCATTTTAATGATAGAAAATCGCCCTGCGCCGGAATGCAGCCTTGCCCGTTCTTCGGGATTGGCCGACCCGGTAAGGATAAACTGTCCTTTCTTTTTACGGTCGTCAACCTCACGCCTTACAAAGTTCCATATTTGAGGATATTCCTGCCATTCGTCAATTAACCGCGGGACAGGCCCTTTAAGCACAGATTTAGGGTCCAACTCCATTAAAGAGCGGATTTCCATGTCAGTATCAAGTCGTACAAGACTTTTCGCCGCCTGAACGGCAGTTTCTGTTTTTCCGCAGCTTTTTGGCCCCTGTATCAGAATAGCTCCTGATTCTTTCAATCTGCTTTGCAGTTCAATGTCCGCGAATCGTTTTAAATAATTGTCCATATAACCCCTTTAAATATAACACATCAACCCGAAAAATGTAAGCTTTTCAACCCGAAAAATATAACTTTTCTAACCCGAAAAATATAACTTTTCTAACCCGAAAAATATAACTTTTTTTCCCGAAGAATTTCTCACAAAGAACACTAAGGAAGAGAAGAACACAAAGAGGGATCAGGGGTTTTTGTCCGTTATCTTGTCGTGAAACTCACGCCCGGAAAATATAATTTTTTCAGCCTATTTAACTACACCTGTTTTATCCCCAAATACTAAAACTATTGATTAGGCGGGTACGCAAAGCCCTGTCGGAGGCGCACGGTGTGGATCGCAAAAACGGCCACGCCAAAGCGTGCGTCAATTAATGCCACAGCCGTCTAGCCTCCGGCGGGGTTTTGCGTACCCGCCTGAACAATAAATTTATTTAGGGATAAAAAAAAAGACGATGCGCCTGGACGTCAGGGTATAAACCCTATGCACACCGTCTGATATTTGAGAGGCTTTCCCTCCCGGTGATTTAAGTATCGGCTTAGTATTAATTGGACTTTAGCGGTTTGTATAATGAAGAATAATTCAATTTGTTATAATAAAAAACAAGAATTTTCTCTTGCCATTATTACCAAAAATGCTATAATATTACCTATGATTAATACACTCCCGCCCAACAGCGGCTGGAAAACATAAAAGAAATTTATCAATTTCACCAAAGCCTATTTTTTGGAATAGGTTTGTCAGGCGGGCGTATTATTAAAAGGAGTAAAATATGAAACGAATTTACTTGTTGTTTCTGTTGGCAACTCTTCTGTATGGATGTGCCACTACAAAGAAAAAGCCGACAGAGCCAGATGTTACAAGCCAGCCGGAGGAGCCGGCTAAAGTTGAAGAAACGGCAGAAGTTGCCGCACCGGAAGTTGAAGCGCCCCAAGCAGAAGATCCTCTTCCTGCGTTGAATCGCGGAAAAGAACTCTATGCCCAAGGTAAGTTTGATGAGGCAATAAATGAATTTAATAATACCATTACCATCAATAGCGATCTGGAAGAGGCGTATTTTTACCGGGGGCTTTCGTATTATGGCAAACAGGACTATGACCGGGCCATCGCGGATTATAACGAGGTGATACGGATTAATCCCGAGAATACGATTGTCTATAACAACCGTGGTCTTGCGTACTATGGCAAACAGGACTATGACCGTGCCATTTCGGATTATAATCAAGCGATACAGCTTAACGCTAATAACGCGATTGCCTTTAACAACCGTGGAGTCGCGTATAATGAAAAGAAAGACTATGATCGCGCGATCGCGGACTATAATCAGGCGATACAGCTTGACGCTAATTACGCGGATGCTTATTACAACCGCGGCAACGCGTACTATAACAAACAGGACTACGACAGGTCAATCGCGGACTATAACCAGGCGTTAAAGTTTAATTCCAATGACGCGTCCGCTTATTACAACCGCGGCGTCGCGTATAATGACAAGAAAGACTATGATAGGGCAATAGCAGACTTTAATCAGTCGATACAGCTTGCTCCCAATAATACGGATGCATATATCAACCGGGGCATCGCGTACAAAAACAAACAGGACTATGACCGCGCGATCGCGGACTATAATCAGGCGATACAGCTTAAATCCGATGACGCGGTTACCTATAATAACCGAGGCAACGCGTACAGAAACAAACAGGACTATGATCGCGCGATCGCTGACTATAACCAGGCGATAAAGCTTGACCCAAAATACGCGTCTGCCTATGTAAACCGCGGCATTGTATATGAAGACAATAAAAACGACTTAAACCGGGCAATTGCTGACTATGAAGCGGCGTTAAAAATAAATCCAAATGACGCCAATGTCAAACAGTATCTTGACGCGGCCAAGCAAAAACGGGGGAGATAAAAAGCAGTGAATAGTGAGTAGTGAGCAGTGAGCAATGAATAGTGAGTTTGTTGTTAGCAAGCGTAGCGTGTTGGTTCACGCGCAGATAACGAACAAAAATTCTTTTCATTTCTCACTGCTCACTTCTCACTGATCAAATAGCGCTTTTAATTCATCGTGAGTCATGCGGGCAAGCCAGGACTCGCCGGAACTGACTGTCATGTCGGCTAATTCCTGTTTGCTGGAAATCATTGCGTCTATTTTTTCTTCAAAACTGTTTTTAGTAATAAAGCGGTGGACAAAGACGTTGCGTTTCTGCCCGATGCGGAAGGCGCGGTCTGTCGCCTGATTTTCTACGGCGGGGTTGTACCATAAATCATAATGGATAACGCGGCTTGCGGCGGTCAGATTGAGGCCAAGGCCTCCCGCCCTTAAACTGACAAGCATTATCCGCGCCGCCGCGTCATTTTGAAACTTGTCAACAAGGCTCAAGCGGGTGTTCTGTCCAAGAGCGCCGTGGTAGACAAGCGCCGCCTCGCCCAGTTCTTTTTTGATGATTAATCGCAGGCAGTCAAGAGTCTCCACGTATTGGCTGAAAATTAAAACTTTTTCGCGGTTCGCGAGAATTTCTTCAAGCAGGGTGACAAGAAGCTGCGCCTTGCCTGAAAGTTCCGCTACGGCGGGGCTTTCCTTGTCGAAGACTCGCGGATGATCGCATATCTGTTTTAGAGAGGTGAGCATTTCAAGAATTAACGCTGAGCGTTCTTTGGCCTCGGCATTTTCAGATTTTCGTATGGATTCTGAAACAACGCTCTCGTACAGGGCAGCCTGCTCTTTTTCCAGTACGGCGTATTCATTGGTAACAATTTTTTCTGGCAGGTCTTTGATGATTTTTTTGTCTGTTTTAAGGCGCCTAAGAAGAAAAGGAGAGGTGATCTTTTTTAAGTTTTCCGCCTGCTGCCGGTTCCGCATAACTTCAATGGGTATGCGGTACTGTTCTTTAAATTGAGCGGCGTCTCCAAGATAGCCCGGCAGGATAAAGTCAAAAAGGGAACGTAAGTCTTCAAGACGGTTTTCAACGGGAGTTCCCGAAAGCGCAAGCCGGTATTGGGAACGAAGCTGTTTTATAGTGCGTGAAATGCGGGTGTCAGCGTTTTTCATTAAATGGGCTTCGTCAATAATTAACAGGGAAAAGGCTTCGTTCCTCAATTTTTCCGCGTCGCGCACGGCGGTTTGATAAGTGGTTAGAAATATATCGTGCTTTTTGTCAATAATGCGGCTCTTACCGTGATAGCGGGATACGCGAAGAGAGGGGGAAAAACGCCTCAGTTCCCTTTCCCAGTTGGCAAGGAGGGCGGCGGGCGCCACTACAAGGCATTTGTTTTTTAATAGCCCTTCTTCTTTTAGCCGCAGTATGGAGGCGATAGACTGAACGGTTTTTCCAAGACCCATGTCGTCGGCTAGTATGCAGCCGAAACCGGAAAATAATAGGGAGCATATCCAGTTAAAACCGCGCTTCTGGTACGGCCTTAACTGAGCTTTAAGCGCGTCTGGAATTGAAAATTTTTGTTCGCGGAAAATATTGTTGATTGTTTCCCGCGCGTCGAAGGCAAGAACGGAGTCTCCTGAAAAGTGCGCTTTTAAAAAATCGTTAAACCCAGGCGGCCCGTCTTTTGATTTTTTTAGCAGACGTGAAAATTCCTGCGGGTTCATTTTTACAAAACCGTCTTTAAAACGGACAAGGGCGCGTTTTTGTTTTACGAGCTTTTCAAATTCCTTCATGGACATCACTTCGTCGCCGATTGCTATTTGCCATTCAAATTCCTGCAAGGTGTTTAAATCAAGATAGGTTTTAAGCGATTTTTCCGAGGGACTCCCCTTGATCACCAAACGCGGTTTTAATTCTCTTGCGAGGGCTTTGGGAAGGTTGACTTTTATTCCCAACCGTTCAAGAAGCCCGGCGGCGGAATCTAAAAAAGAGACAAGGCGCTCTTCGGACAGCAGCGTTTGGGAACCGCCTGACTTTTTCATCGACGTTAGATCTTTTATCTCCGGCAGATAATTTGACAGGGCGACTGGAGCGCGTAACGCTTCCAAATCCTTGCATTGCCCAATGGGGATTTTTTTTGTTCCGTCTTCCTGTTCGACAATTACGTCCATGGAGAGGGCGAATTGCAATCTTTCGCCGTCCGCGGCGTTACCTGTCTTTTTTGCGCCTGACTCTTTTACGGTAAGCGCGTATTGATAAGCTGAGAAATCAATATGCAGTACCGACAACCAGCGGTCAATCGCGGTGGGCAGTGACCTTTGGGCGGGAGCGGAAACGTCAATGCGGAACCCCTGAAAAAACAAATTTAAAAGTTCGCGGTATTCTTCGTCATATCCATGTTTGTTAAAATTGCCCCGTACAAACAGAAATTTCCGCCTTACCCATTCGTTTAAAAACGAGCAAGATAAAAGATCAACCGCGCTTTGTCCGCTGATAATCCGCTCTTTTTTTCCGACGGTTTTTACCGTGAACATTCCGCGTTCACGGGAAGCTATTGCTTTTAAAATGCCGGAAACGGGAGGGACTGTTTCAAAAGGCCGCCAGACTATTTTTAAAGTTTCCTCTTCAGCTAACACAAAGGGGATGAAAGCGCCGGCTGATAAAACAAGGTTTAAAAATTTAAAAAGATAAAAAAGAAAAGCATAAGACTCAGTTCCGTCCTCGGCGGAAAATTGTACAAAATAATCAAAGGCTTCGTGCAGGCTATAACGATTTTTCCCGCCGTCAATGTCCTGCGCCTGCAAAAATATTTGCGCGCCCGGTTCAGGCGCGGCACAAAGCGCCGTCCAATGAGAGCGGGAAAAATCGTGTTCCATTTGCGCCAATGTTTTGTCGTCCTGTTCCGCCGATTGCCAGCCGTGGAAACTGCCGCAGTAGTGGTAAAATTCCGCCATGACTTGGGCAAAGTCTATGTCGCAGAACGGCGGAGAAGAGGGAAGCAGGGAACTGATAAGTTCGCCGCAGTGGGGAATTTCCTCAAATTCAAGGGGAGCGTCAGATTCGGCGCTGAGGGCTTGAGTATTTTTCTTTTCAGCGAATGTAATTGTAAAAGGCGGCGCGATTTTATGAACAGCGGCATTCCCGAACCTCTGCGCCAAATCCATGCCCCGCAGCCTGAAAAGCACGTGCGGGTCTGAATCAATTTCTCTCGCGATGATGTAGTACAGCGCCGCCATGTGTTTGCATGGGTCCCCGTAATCGGGACACGAGCAGGAACGCCGCATTTCGCTCCAGCGCCGGGGGATAAGGTTAATGCCCTTTTTTTTTAGTTTTTCCAAAAAGACTTGAGGCAATTCTCCGGCGGCAATGGCGGCAAGCAGTGGAGGATCGTTTTCTATTAATTTATAAACCTGTTCCGCTTCCGCCAGCGGAGGAAAAATTATTTCAACCTTGTAGAAAGGGCTGTAATTGCCTTCGACTTTCGCGCTTGCCCTGCCTTCGATTAATTCAAGGGAAAGCACCCTGCCGGCATTAGCGTACCTTCTGCCGCGGTCGAGCCGTTCCCCCATTTTGTAACTGTCAAGAACATCGATGAACCACGCTCCCCAGGGCGTGACGCCGTAGCGGCTTTTCATGGATAAAGTATATTATTTTTAAGTTTTATTGTCATGAAATTATCTTGACAATAGATACGAAAATGTATTACATTATTTGAGTGGAAGAACGCATTATTGTCTGGGATGAAGCAAAAAACGCCGAGAACAAACAAAAGCATAAAATCGGCTTTGAGGTTGCACAGTATGTGTTCTCCGATCAATTGCGAATATGGCGTTTTGACAGAAGCGAAAATAACACATCAGGCGAAGAACGATGGCAAACTATAGGTAAAGTCGGTAGAACCTTCTTTGTGGTTTATACGGAACAGGAAGAAGGGGATGTAAATATTACACGTATTTTATCTGCGCGGGAAGCAGAAAAACATGAGAGGAGGAGTAATAATGGGTACTATCAAATCGATAATAAAGGTTGGACAAAAAATACCTAAGGAAATCCTGAAACTGGCGAAAGAACAGGTCAGGGAAGCGCGAAAAGCGCCTAAAGTTTATGATCCTGAATGTCCGCCTTCCAAACCGGACGCGCTCGCTGAGTTTGCGGCTATGGCGCGGGATTTACGAAAAAAAAATCGGAATCCTTCTCCAGTAGTCGCGCTTAGAATCAAGCCAGATGTCCTGTTAAAATACAAGGCTCTTGGCAGAGGTTATACCGGCATCATGGCTGATGTTTTAAATTACGCTGCTGACAATCCGGAGATACTTAGTAAAGTACACACATGAGAATTTCTTCCGAATACTGTTATTTTACCTTGACAAAATGGCAATTTGAAGGTATATTGGTTTCAGGCGTTTGGCGGGAATGTTATTTTTGTTGAATGTCTGTAATAAAATAACCCAAAATAGGGAGGCCAGCGTATGGCAAAAGTAGAGTTGAAAAACATTTCTAAAGTGTATGATGGAGGCGTTCGTGCGGTTGATAACGCCAATATCACAGTCGAAGACAAGGAATTTGTCGTTCTTGTAGGACCGTCCGGTTGCGGTAAATCTACCACACTCCGTATGGTCGCCGGTCTTGAGGATATTACCGAAGGGGAACTCCTTATTGACAGCGAAAAAATGAACGATGTTCCGCCCAAGGACAGGAATATCGCGATGGTATTCCAGAATTACGCCCTTTATCCCCATATGTCAGTCTATGAAAACATGGCGTTTGGTTTGAGAATTAAAAAAGTTCCAAAAGCCGAAATTGACAGGCGCGTGCATGAAGCCGCGGTTACCCTTGACATCGAAAAATTCCTTGATCGCAAGCCAAAAGCTCTCTCAGGCGGTCAGAGACAGCGTGTCGCTGTAGGTCGCGCTATTGTCCGTAACCCCAAGGTATTCCTCTTTGACGAGCCTCTTTCCAACCTTGACGCGAAATTGCGCGTACAGATGAGGGCGGAACTTTCTGACCTGCACTTGCGCCTGAACGCGACTATGATCTATGTTACGCACGACCAGGTTGAAGCCATGACGATGGCGAACAAAATCGTTGTAATGAAAGACGGAAAAGTCCAGCAGATTGGCTCTCCTTTATTCCTGTATAATTATCCAATTAACAAGTTTGTAGCCGGATTTATCGGCTCTCCTCCGATGAACTTCCTCAATGTAAAGGTGAAAGAAGACGGCAGTTCCATTGTTTTGGACGAAGGTTCATTCAAAATTAAAGCCGATCCGTCTCATATTGAACATCTTAGAAAATATGTTGGAAAAGAAGTATTTTTTGGCATTCGCCCGGAAGACATGACTTATGTTGAAAAAGAAAGCAGCAACACTATGACCCTAAAAGTAACGGTAGTTGAGCCGTTGGGCGCCGATATCCACTTATGGCTTACGACTGAGACCCAACCGCTTGTAGCCCGTACCGAGCCTAACCACGTTTTCAAAGTAGGAGACACCGCGATATTTACCCCCAGAATGGAAAAAGCCCGTTATTTCGATAAAGAAACCGAGTTGGCGATTATCCCATCTCTAGAGTGAAAATCCCTCTAAGTTAATTAAAACTGTAGATGGCAACATCTACAGTTTTTTTTTGATTTATATCGCCAAAAACTCACACTAAGATCACAAAGAGACAAAGATCACGAAGAAAAGAGAAGAGGGGGTTTTTGTCCGTTATCTTATCGTGAAATCCACGCTTAGCCTTCGGACAAGAACCCCTGATTCCTCTTTGTGATCTTTGTTCCTTCATGCTCTTTGTGAGAGCCTTGGCGAATAAACCTATCTATGCGCTCTACGGAAACTTTCGGAAAAGTTGTTTGCGCTGATGCTTCTGATTATTCCGCCGCCCTGGTTGCGGTATTTTCCGGGGCTTATGCCGGTGTAGGCTTTGAATTTCTTGGAAAACCAACTTTGATCTTCAAAACAGCAACAGGCGGCAATTTCGCTGAGCGACATGTCCGTATCCAACAGCAAATGGCTTGCCTTTTCTACCCTTAACCTGTTCAGGTATTTGGACAGGTTTTCGCCCATTTCTTCCTTGAAAATGGTGCTGAAATAGGGGGGAGAAAGACCGGCTACTGTGGAAATCTCCTTTAGGCTTATCTTTCTGGTGAAATTTTCCAGAATGAAATTTTCCGCTTTTCTGAGAGCCGCGGCGTGCGGGATTCCACGGTAGGAAGAGATAGTCTCCGATACGCGGTCGACTATGTTGTGTAAAATGTCGGTCAGCTCTTCAACGTTTTTCGCTTCCTGTACCATTCTTAGGTTTAGATTGTTAATTTCCATGGAAAGCGCCCCGCTTTTTTCAGGGTTTATTTCCACTCTGGAAATGAGGACTACAAGCTCAATTACCCTTAATTGAACATACTTAAATTGTCCCGGATTGGAAAAAAATAACATCGCGAGCAGTTCATTAAGCATCTTTTTCGCCTCTACGGGATCGCCCTTGCGTAAGGTTGCCATGAACAATTTTTCCTTTTCAATAGGATAACCCGGTTTTTCGGCATTTGCCGGGTATTGCAGTTTTAATGTTTCAATAATCCTGGAAATCGCTTCCTGCTGCTGGGCTCTTCGTTTTATTGTTTCGTGGTAATCTTCGCTTCCGGAAGACAGGGACTCCGTACATAGCTGCATCATCTCCGCCAAAGACTGGACTTTATCCCCGTCCGCTGCCGGAAACGAATTGACGCGCCCCTTAAATTCATCTTTCGATACTTCGTCATTGCACATAACAAAAGTATCATTGGAATTCGAAAAAAAGTCAATGGTTTTTTTGTTTTCCGTAAAAAAACCTGATCCCCTGATAGCCCCTGATAACACTCCCTCGGTATATATAGGGCTTATCCAGAAAAGAACGCCCAGTCCGCATTGATAAATGTGGCATTTACCCTTCCTGCTTGCCTCATTTAGCGCCTCAACATGCATTTCATGGCATGGATATTCGTCTTTTTTGTCTTTATTGGAGCAAAATTTCGAGCAAAATTGGCAAATTTTCGTTTCTGGACAGCGATCAGTCCCAAAAGAAGCCGGAAAATACGGCTTACATTCCTTGTTGTAAATACATATGCTGCTTCCCGTAGCCTGATTGTAATCAAACATGATTTTTTCGGCTTTTTCCGTCAAATTATCGTTATTGATCTGTAAATTTTTATTCTCTTTCATAAAATCACCTATTTTTCCCCGCCTAACCCATGATATTTCCGTCCGCGATTATGCCGCGTTCCCGGTATTTCCCAGGGGTTAATCCTGTAAAATTCTTGAATATTTTTGAGAACCAGCTTTGATCCTCAAAACCGCACGCAAAAGTTATCTCATTTATTGGCAAATTTGTCGTCACCAGCATTCCGGCGGCTTTTTCCACCCTAAGCCGGTTAAGGTAATTTGAGAGGTTTTCCCCCATTTCTTCCTTAAAAATCATGCTTAAATACGGGGCGGAAAGCCCTGACGCGTTTGCTATTTCCTTTAAACTGAGCTTTCTTGTGTAATGTTTCCAAATATAACTTTCAGCCTTTTTTAGCGCCGAAAAATGACGCACCCCGTGAAATGAAAAGATCATGCCAGACATTTTGTCCGTTATAGTGGAAAGGATTTCCTTAATTCCGTCAAACGTCGTACATTCTTCTATTTTTTTCATGCAGCGGTTTGTATTTTCTAAAGATGTATTATCCGTTATATCCTTTGGATCGGACACCGCCCTTGAAAGCAAAACCGCCAATTCCAGGGCTTTAAGGCGGAAAGCTTGAAAATTTCCCCTTACTTCCTGATAAATAATATTTAGCAGTTTGACTAGAATTTTCTGCCCTTCTTCCTTATCTCCTCGGCGAAGACAGGCTAAAAGCATCCGCTCGGTGTCCAACTGACAGGCGTATTTTTCGATATTTTGTTTTTGCTGCGTTGTTGACGAAGTCTCTATATTGTCAGTATTTATTGACACTATGTTCTTTTGGATTGGATTAAAGCGCGACAGGTGATTAGCGCATAAAAGCATGATCTGGGCGAGCGCCTGCACTTTGTCGTTATTTTTTTCCGATTCTTCGATCCCGCCTGAAAAAAGCGCTCCGGCAAGCCTTTCGCCGGA
Source organism: Treponema sp. R8-4-B8 (assembly GCF_054786175.1). NCBI lineage: Bacteria > Pseudomonadati > Spirochaetota > Spirochaetia > Treponematales > Treponemataceae > Treponema > Treponema sp. R8-4-B8. The sequence goes on along the minus strand of NZ_BDHE01000481.1, from coordinate 46,234 downwards.
ATAAAAAGGGCTGGTCCAAAAAACCAGTTTTTTAAGGCATATATAAATATATGAACCGCCGAACTGCCTTGCCTTATTTACCGCTTCAGTATGAAGATACGCGCATTTTTCTTTTATATCGGCGCGGGCTCTTTGGCTGCAATGGCTGCAAATTAAGTTGTGATCGATTGATTCAGGCTCCATAACGCATGCCCGGCAATTAGAGGCTTTTTCATAATGTTTAACAATCCTGTTTGCTTTTATCAGCAATGGATCTAATTCCCTTCTTTGAATTAAATTCAGTCCTGACATATTTTGTTCTCCTAATAAAACAGATAATCGGTATTAAATACCGCTTATCAATAAATCTAAGATAATGAGTGGAACAAAATACACCCTATATGTAAAAAAGTATCAAAGAAAATTGTCCAGATATTGTCTTTTTTTTTAGTATGTAGAATTATTAACGGGAAATGTTTATACTATTTAGCGTATAGTTAATATTTGGTAAGTATACTGTTTGTATATGGTTAGCGTAAGGTTAGCGTATGATTTATAAAGAAATAAAAGAAACTCTTGATAAAATGATTCTTTCCGCATCAGGGTGGAGGGGCGTATTTGCCGACGGGGAAGAAAGCCGCTCGGATAAAATTTCTAAAGCGCATAATATTATTTGCGCCTGCGCGGCTTTTGTTTTTGCCGAATATTTAAAATGCGGAGGTGATGACCGCTCTCCTATTATTCTTTTCGGTACTGATACCCGCCCCACCGGAAAAGCTATTGCTGACGCGATGCTCCCCGTCCTTTTGGCCTGCGGCTGTGACGCGCAATACGCCGGAATAACCGCAGCGCCTGAAATTATGGCGTGGGCAAAAAGCCTTGACGTTCCGGAGAGTGAAGAGAAGGCAACGCAAGCAAATAACGTAAACGCCGGTTTTATTTACATTTCCGCAAGCCACAATCCAATCGGCCATAACGGGATTAAATTCGGTCTTACGGACGGCGGAGTGCTGGCGGCTGAAGAATCGGCCAAACTTATCGCCGCTTTTCGCGCCTTTCTGGAAAAAGAAGATTGCGTTAAAAAAATTGAAAAACTTTTTTCAGCCGCCGATACCGGACAAATTAAAAAAGTTTTTGCCTGTGAAAAAAACGCGAAAGCGCGGGCTCTAAAAGCGTACTATGACTTTTGCGGCGATGTAGCGTGGGGCGCAAACTTAGGCGCTTGCGACATGGGCGTTTCCGCCGCGATGAAAGACGGTCTTTTAAAAAAGCCACTTGGGATAGTTTGTGATTTTAATGGCAGCGCAAGGACGGTTTCTGTCGATAAAGATTTCTTTACTGCTCTTGGCGTCAAGTTTGAATGTATCAATGACAAACCGGGACAGATTGCACACCGCATTGTGCCTGAGGGGGAGTCTCTTATTCCCTGTTGCAAGTTGCTGGAAGATGCCCATAAGCGCGACAGCTCATTTATTCTTGGATATGTTCCCGACTGCGACGGCGACAGGGGGAACCTTGTTATATGGGACGATACTGAAAATAAGGCGCGCCCTCTTGAAGCGCAGGAAGTATTCGCCCTTGCCTGTACCGCTGAATTTTCCCAACTTGTTTGGACGCGGGAGTTTATTCCCAAAGAACTGTCCTGCTGTTTTACCGGCAGTTATGCGAAAGCTGCCGTAGCTGTTAATGATCCTACTTCCATGCGAATAGACAAAATCGCCAAAGCCTTTGGTATTTCCGTCTTCCGCGCCGAAGTAGGCGAGGCTAACGTAGTCTCTCTTGCCCGTAATCTTAGAGAAGAAGGCTACCTAGTGCGTATTTTAGGCGAAGGTTCGGCAGGCGGTAATATAACCCATCCGTCTGCAGTCCGCGATCCTGTCAGCACCGTCCTTGCCGTCGCTAAAATGCTTTCCATAAGTTCCACGGTTGACAGGAGCGGTCTTTTTGAAATATGGTTGCGTCTTTCCAATCAGACGGAAAAATACCGCGAAGATTTTACGCTTGCGGATATTATCGCGAGTTTGCCGCCGTTTGTGACCACTCCCGTATATAACAAGGACGCGGTTTTGCAGATAAAAACAAAAGATCACGGTGAATTGAAAAACAGGTATCAAGAAGTGTTTTTACGGGAGTGGGATAAGCGAAAAGAACAATTAAAACAGCGTTTTGGTATTTGTAGTTGGGAAGCTATCGCGTACAATGGAACGGCGGAGAAGCGAAATTTGACCCGCTTTGGAGAAGCCGGTAGGGGAGGGTTGAAAATTCTTTTTTTTAACGGAGATGGAACAGGGACGGCGTATATTTGGATGAGAGGTTCCGCCACGGAGCCTGTTTTTCGCGTCATGGCGGACGCTGAGGGAGCCGATGTAGGGGTTGAGAGGTTCTTGCTTGATTGGCAAAGAAAGATGATAATGGAAGCGGCGCCCAATGAAGCACCGCGTGAAGCGGTGTGGATGAATAAAATCAGCACGGCGTAGCGCTAAATAAAAGTTGAAAGGATGAATAATGCGCGACAGCTTTAGCTGGAGCAGTGCGCTCGGGATACAACTAATAAATAGAGATTTTTAATAAGGAGTAAATTATGGGCGTAAGAGGTGAGATTTTTTCTAATAGAGTGATATTGCCTAACAGGACATATTTTTTCAATGTTAAGGAAAATCGCATGGGCGACTTATATCTCAACATTGTGGAGAGCAAGAATCGCGATAACGGAGGCTTTGACAGGCAGTCGGTTATTCTGTTTGCCGATGATTTACAGGCGTTTCTTGGCGGATTTGAAGAATCTTTAAAAGTACTGGAAAAAGCGGTACGTGAGAAAAAACATTCAGGGGTCGCTAAACGCGAAAATAAAACGCAAGATTTCACACAAAGAACACAAAGAGACAAAGATCACAAAGGGGGGAAGAATGGTTATCGTCCGAAAGTTGTACGTGAGTTTCACGATAAGACGGCGGACAAGAATCTTCGTCCGAAGGTTGCGCGTGAGTTTCACGATAAGACGGCGGACAAGAATCTTCGTCCGAGGGCTGCGCGTGAGTTTCACGACAAGACATCGGACAAGCATCTTCGTCCGAGGGCTGTACGTGAGTTTCACGATAAGTCAACGGACAAAAACCCCTGATTCTTCTTTGTGATCTTCTCTTCCTTTGTGGTCTTTGTGAGAAAATTTTACCTAACTTTAAAACTCATACGCTGTATCGGTGATGGACCATGTTTTAATATAGCCTCTTTATGCGCTTTGGTCGGGTAGCCCTTGTGTTTCTCGTAACCGTATTGGGGGTAGAGTAAAGCCATTTCGTCCATGTAACTGTCACGGGCTGTTTTTGCTAGGATTGAGGCGGCCATTACTTCGCGGATTTTCGCGTCGGCTTTTACCATTGGAGTGCATACAATGCCGATGTCGGGGGCGTAGAGGCCGTCTATTATAACGGATAGATTTTCGCTTGAAATATCGCGCTTTTTACGCATTTCTTCAAAGGCGCGCTTCATCGCAAGAAGGCTTGCCTGTAAAATGTTGATGTCGTCAATCTCCGTGTGACTCGCCCAGCCGATTCCCCATGCAAGCGCGCCTTCTAAAATTTGCCGCCGCAGGTCTTCACGTTTGGCGGCGGAGAGTTTTTTTGAATCGTTCAATAAATCGCGCGTTTCGCGCGGAAAGCCTTCGCCCAGTATTACGGCGGCGGCGCAGACTGGGCCGGCAAGAGGGCCGCGCCCCGCCTCGTCAATTCCGCAAACCATTATTAACTCTCTGTAATTATATGAAGAGCGTCCTTTAAACTTGGGTCGCGTGAATAATAATTTTCTTCCAGTTCTTTTTCTTTAAGCCCCATTAATTCATGGCTCATGTAATGAATCCAGTAAATGTCGTCTGTTACCGATACGTCGTGTTTTCTGCACCAATAATCGGGTTGAATCGGAAGCTGTTGCGCTTTATCGTGAAAATATTTGTAATCGTGTACCGCGATTTTAAGATCATTACGCGGGATTCCTTTATCAAGAATGATTTGTGCAAGATGGTTTATTGTTTTGCCCGAATCGAATATATCGTCTATCAAAAGCACTTTGTCCCCAACGCGAAGATAATCGGGCGAATATGTCCAGCCGTCAACTTTTACCTGACCCGATTTAGCCACGTCCGAATAAGAGCGGGCGACCACCGCGGCGTAGTAAACAGGGTGCGCTCCCTTGTGTACGATTTTAAAATACTCGCTGATGATGTTTCCAAGATACGCGCCGCCGCGGAGAGAAACATAGATTACGTCGGGAATGAATCCATCCTTGTAAATATGGTGCGCGAGTTTAATAGCGTTGTCGCGTACCGTGTCAAACTGCATGAATTCTTTATTCATTATACCTCCTTGGAACGCGGAAGAACCCAAAGAAACTTCCGCATAAGCCGCCTATAATATGCGCGAAATGGGAAATATTATCCTTATCCGCGCCTGACCTGTTAAATATTTGCACGCCCAAATATAATATTAGCACAAAAATAAACGTAAGGGGAATTTCCCCTTTTGAAAAATTTGTAAACGAAGACAAAAGAATCATCATAAAAACAACGCCAGACGCGCCCAAAAGATAAGTGTTAAAAAAGAGCGCGTTTAAAATTCCAGTGACGAGCGCGGTAATGAGTATCATAACTAAGAGCGTTTCCGAGCCGTAACGTTCTTCCAGCATTGGTCCGATTAAAAGTATTAAGGTAAAATTGCTTATCAAGTGAGCCCAGTTGGCGTGGCCAATCACATGGGTAAGAAGAGTGACCCAGTTTCTAAAACTGCCGGCGTGAAAATTATTTCTTCCGGGAACCATAAACCAGTTTTCAATAAGATGAGGCATAAACGTGCTTGATAGGAATAAGATGAAAGCGCAAACAAGAGAGAATGACAGTACCGTAGGCGCGTTATATTTAATTCTCATGCAATTTCAATCTCCACAGGACAGTGATCGGAGCCTTCAACTTCCGGCCTTATTATTGATGATTTTACCTTAGGCAGAAAGCCTTTGTCTACACAGTGATAATCAATTCTCCACCCGACGTTTTTCGCGCGCGCCTGCCCCATGTACGACCACCATGTGTAATGATCTTTTTCTCCCGGATGAAAATGGCGGAAAGTGTCGATGTGTCCCGCCGCCAAAAATTTATCCATCCATGCGCGTTCCTCAGGCAGGTAGCCGGCATTTTTTTCATTGGCCTTGGGGCGCGCAAGATCGATGGGAGTGTGCGCGACGTTGAAATCGCCGCAAAGTAAAAAATGGCGCTCTTTTTTTACGATAGAATTGCACAGTTTTAAAATAGCGTCATTAAATTTAAGTTTGTAATCTAGCCGCCTGCCCTCATCCTGCGAATTGGGAAAATACGCCGCTATCAGGGTAAAATCTTTGTAATCGGCGATTAAAACGCGGCCTTCTTCGTCAAATTCCGCTTTTCCTAAAAAACGCACGTCGTCAGGTTTTGTCTTTGTGTAAATCGCCACGCCGGAATAACCTTTCTTTTTCGCGCTTGCCCAATAGGAAGTATAAGTCGTACCGACTGGATTTATAAATATTGGCGAAAGCTGCCCTGGTTCGGCTTTTGTTTCGTTAATGCACACTATGTCGGCGTTTTCTTTTTTTAGCCAATCAAAAAAACCGCGTTTTTCTACGGCGCGGATGCCGTTTACATTCCACGAAATTATTTTCATGCGTTATTGTACTCTTAAATTACTTTTTTTTCTATCCATTTGTTGCTTAGCCACCGTTTGGTGTAGAATATCCCCCGGAAAAGGAAGTCCGCGCCCATAGCCAAATAAACTCCTACGGGTCCAAAACCTAACTTATACGATAAAATATAAGCTGAGCATACCCTTACAAACCACATTGTGCAAATGGCGACAATCATCACATAACGCGCGTCCCCCGCGGCTTTTAGCGCGTTTGGAAGCACGAATGACGGACACCAGAAAAGCGTGGAAGTTACGCAATGAACCCTTAAAAACAATACGCACAGATGGTGCGCTTCTTGTGATAAGTTAAAAATGTTGATTATAGGATTCATAAAGATAAATATAAAAATGTTTATTATTAAATATGTTAAATAAGAGAGTATTACGATTTTTTTTGTATGCCGTTTTACCGCGAGATAGTCCCCGGCCCCGATGCATTGGCCTGTAACGATTAATAGCCCCATGCCAAAGCCGCTTCCCGGCATAAAAGCGAGAGAATTTATCGTTCCCCCGACGGCGTTAGCGGCGATGGCGGCCGTTCCGAATACCGTAAAAATTCTTGTAATCAGTATTTTTCCCACCTGAAACATTGACGATTCAAAGCCGCTTGGTATCCCGATATTGAGAATGCGCTTTATCATGCCGCCTTCAAGTTTTATCTTTGTCAAGCCGCTTAAATTGATAATTTTTGTTCTGTCTTTTACTAAAAGATAAATAAGCACGGCCGCCGCTGCAATGCGCCCTATAAGGGTAGATAATGCCGCGCCCGCCACGCCCCATTTAAACACATAGATAAATAAGGCGTTTCCGCCGACGTTTAAGATATTCATCAGTACTACTATTTTCATCGGGACTTTTGAATCTCCCATGCTTCGAAACATCGCGGCGGCGGCGGTGTACAGCGCGAGGAACGGATATGAAATCGCTATAAACAAAAAATAAATATCCGCCGAGCGCATTACGTCGTCGGCGATGTTTCCAAAAATAGTTTTAAGCATTATCTGGCGCGTGAAAATGGTAAAGAACATTAGAGTTACAGAAATAATTAAACTGATATATATCAATTGCTTTGCGGAATCGCAGGCGTTACCCTCTTCTTTGCGTCCCAGATACTGGCTTGCGACAACTGAGCCGCCCGTTGCTATAGCGTTAAACGCGGTAATAATAAGAAAATTTATGGTTTCAACCAGTGAAATCCCGCCTACCGCGTGTTCGCCGACATAGCTTACCATTACCATGTCGATAATTCCCATCATTACGACAAGGAGCTGTTCGATAATAAGCGGCCAAAAAAGGGTAAAAAGGCGTTTGTTGTTCCAATCCGCGACAGGCAAAACTACAGGCGTATCCATAGGAGAGCTTCTCGCCGCAGGTTCGACGGACGCGGTGGGAAATAGCTTGTCTTCCAATTATTACTCCTTTAAAATTCACTTTTTCTTAACAGTTTATGTTTTTTATGTTATATTAACAAGTATGGCGTGTTTATTTGATTATATTAAATGGCGGGGAGATTTAGATTTTAATGTGTCTCCTTTTAATCCGGTGGATAATATTATTTTTTCCCAACTTTCATATCTTACTCTCGACGGAATTGTTCCGGGGCCTGAAGACAACGAAGGGATTAGCATCGCTCTTGCGGTAAGGGTTTATAATGAAAAATCCAGCCAACCAGGTTTTAAATTGTCTTCGATATTCAAAGAAGATAATGATTTAATCAGGGCTCTTGGCGCGTCAAGACGGTTTGGAAATTGCCAGTTGTTCGGTTTTGTAAATAATGTAAACGAGGATCGTGAAATTCAATTTTCAGCCGTTTGCGTTTACACAAGCGACGATCATTGTTTTGTAGCGTACCGTGGGACTGATTCGTCCATTTTGGGGTGGAAGGAAGATTTTAACATGTGCTTTAAGGACGTTATTCCGTCCCAGCTTGCCGCCGTGGATTATCTTGAAAAAATGGCTCCCAAGATAAACGGCTCCCTGCGCGTCGGCGGACATTCAAAGGGTGGAAATCTGGCGATTTACGCTACTTCCAAATGCGACAGCAAAATTCAAAAGCGCATAACAACAATTTACAGTAACGATTCGCCGGGTTTTAGCAAAGAATTTATTAACAGTAGCGGTTTTAACGCGATTAAAGACAAAATTTGTTTTTATGTTCCGCAGTCGTCAATTATCGGAATGTTTATGGAACACGGCACTGATTACACCGTAATAAAAAGCAATGAAAGCGGCCTTATGCAGCATAATCTTTATTCATGGGACGTGGCATATAACGATCTGGTACCCGCCGAGAAAACAACCGTCGGCAGTAAATTTGTAAATGACACTTTGCGCGAATGGCTCGCCAATCTTGACAACGAAGAGCGTGAAAATTTTATAGAAGCCGTATACCATATCCTGACCGCCGCTGACATTAAATCGCTTTCCGAGCTTGACACCTCATGGTTTTCATTATTAGGCCGCGTATATAAGTCGCAAAGCAACATGGAAGACTCCAAGAAAAAAATTATTTGGCAGACATTAAAAGAACTAGTCCATTCCGCGGGTCGCAATTTAGATACTCTTTTGAAAAAGTGAGCAGTGAGCAATGAGCAGGGAGCAATGAGTAGTGAGAAGTGAGCAGTGAGTGTGGGGAGTAGGGTTATTGTTCGTTATCTGCGCGTGAGGAAACACGCTAAGCTTGCTTGTCACTACTCATTGCTCACTGCTCACTGTTTATAGTAAAGGCGCGAAGATGCGTAATATGTCGGAAATAACGCTCTTAAATTTTTTGTCGGCGCAGTCTTTTAGAGTTATTTCTTGTGAAGAGGGCAGGGTGTTTAAGAAGTCTTCTTTGACAGCGGCTACTGTTTCGCTTGCGTAAATTAATACGCCGCATTCAAAGTGAAGGTATAGGCTTCTGAAATCTAAATTTGTCGTGCCTACGGTCGCCATTCTGTCGTCGCAGACAAACGTTTTTCCGTGGTTAAAACCGCTAGTGTACTCGTAAACTTTAACTCCAGCTTGAATTAGCCTTCGGTAATATGAGCGGGAAGTGATCGCTACAATCCATTTGTCCCAGCGGTGGGGCGTTATTATGCGGATGTCAACGCCGCTTTTTGCGGCAAGTATTAAGGCGGAAAGAAGGTTGTCGTCTACAATCAGGTACGGGGTGTTGATGTAAACGTATTTTTTAGCCTGATTAATTATTTGAATGTATACGTGTTCCCCTACGTTTTCCTTGTCAATGGGACTGTCGGCATAGGGTTGCACATAACCCCACGCTTCAAAACCTTCGGACACTCCTGTTTCCGTGTGTTCGATGATATTGTCTTTCCACGGAAAAAACGACGGATAATCGTCTTTTTCCTTAAACCCTAAATTCCACATCTGCAAGAAAATTAACGTTAAAGACCACGCCCCGTCCCCCTCAATTTTTATCGCGGCGTCTTTCCAGTGGCCAAAACGTTCAACAGCGTTGATGTATTCGTCCGCCAAATTAAGTCCGCCGGTGAAGGCTATTTTACCGTCTATCGAAATAATTTTTCTGTGGTCGCGGTTATTCTGCAATGAAGAAACAATCGGCCTGAAACGGTTAAAAACAAAACATTTAATCCCCTTTTGTTTTAGAGTTTTTGGAAAATCGGGCGGCAGGGTAAAAAAGCAGCCCATGTCATCGTACATTATCCGCACGTCAAGGCCCGCGGCGGCTTTTTTTTCCAGAATATTCAATATTGAATTGAACATTTGCCCTTCTTTTAAAATAAAGAATTCCATAAAAATATATTTTTGCGCTTTTTCAAGGTCTTCAAGCACTCTGTTAAAAAAAGATTCGCCTGAGGGGAAATATTCCTGCCTTGTATTTCCATACACGGGAAAACCGGCGTATTCCTGCAAATAATGGGCCTGAGTTTTAAAATCGGGATAAATGTCGATAAGTTCGTTAAGCCGGTTCCCCGTAAGGTAAAAAGCCTCGTGGCTTTTCGCGATGTTTCCAAAAAGGGATCTTCTGATTTTTCGGGGGTTTGACCAGATATTTAAAACTATATAAAGGATTCCGCCAAAAAGGGGAAGCAGCAAAAATATAAATATCCATGTAAGTTTAAAACCGGCTTTTTCATATTTATTAATTATATTAATACTGACAATAATGCTAAGAATAGAAAGAACCCAATAAGAAAATTTTACATATAAGCCGGTTCCGGCTACAAGGAAAATAAACAGGAGAATCTGCGCGAGAAGGGACAGAATAACAAGAACCCTTCTTCTAAAGACAAATTTTACCGTATACTTTAATTTCTTTTTTATCATCAATATCACTATATATTTTTTTTAAGGAATTCTCAAGAAAAAACTAGTACTCTGTAACAGCTAGATATTTACAAAGAAGACCTCACGCAAAAGCGCAAAGACGCAAAGAACGCAAAGATTGTTGTTTGCAGGATTATTGTTTTTCCATAAAAATTTGTAGTTAAACTAATATATCTTGATCAATAATGGGCTCTCGTACAGGAACTTTGCGCCTTCGCGCCTTTGCGAGAGAAAATTTGAAAATAATGTTTTGTTACAGACTACTAGATTGGCCAATGGCCCGCTCCGTGACGCAGTACTTTTACTTCGTCGGCGCATAAATCAAGAATTGTGGAAAAAATCCGCTCCCGTTCTTCGCCGCCGTCAAGGATAAGATCCAAACCGTCAATTTCGTCAAGTTCCCATCCGCTTTCAAAAAGGTCTTCTTCGGGGATAGGCGGCAGTTCCGTGACAGCTTCTTCGACATGGCGGGCGTTAAAATCTTCACCTCCCGTCATGCTCTTTTTTGCCGTTATTGAATAAAGCGGGGATTTAAGAGTTTCGATCAGGCGGATTGGAACAGGGTAATCGGGAATGCGCACGCCAAGCTCGTGACGGCGGATATCAAGAAATTTTTCCGTTCCCGACAGTGTTTTTAAAATAAATACATAAGGCCCTGGAGAGAGCCTGTTGATCAGCCTGAAGCGGGTATTGTCCAAGCTGACAACTTCCACAAATTGGGAGATGCTTGAGCAAAGGAGCGTGAAGTGCCGTTCGTCTCTTTCACCTGAAAGTTTTCTTAATTTTTTAATAGCGGCGGGAGATTTAATCGAGCAAACAATGCTCCAGCTTGTGTCGGTAGGAAGCGCGACAAGCCCTCCGTTTTCCAGCGTTCTCGCGGCGCGGTTTAGTATTCTGTCGTCAATATTGGAGGGGATAATATATTCAGTCATTTTTTACGGGACCCACATTAACTTGTCGGGGGCTGATTCTTTTAGAAAAATATTGTTATAACGCCCTGAATGTTTAAAAGAAGTTGTTTCTGGAAAATAAGTTTGCATAAAAAACCAGAGCACGTCGGCCATTACATTTGAAGAATCGGTTAAAGCGTAACGGTACCAGATTTCTTTTTCTTCAAGTATTTTTCGCGTTTTTTCATTATCTTTGCATAATTCGGGGTCGGTAAGCCGCCTCAGTTCGCTTCTAAGCCCGCCGTAGTCTGTTTTTCCCACGAAAAATAACCTTAGGCGGTTGTTTTCATCCATCCAGTATATTTCAAAAACTCCGGCAAGGGCCGGAACTTTGGTGATAATTTCATAACGATCGGCCTTGGAAAGAGGTGACCATTCAACGGAATAATAAGCGTCCCCGTTCTTTTCAATTGCCGTAATGCCGTATTTCATAACTCACTTTAACATATTGAGATAACATTTTCTATACATGAATATTTATAATTGTATGAAAAACGATACACTTTGATAAATATTAAGCTCATTAAGAGCCGTCTCTTTCACGTAATTCCTTATCTGGTAAAGAATTACAGCAAAATAATCAAATATTAACCTACTTGGCATGAATCTTGCTATATAGTAAGTGTGTATTTTGTCATTGAATAGACAGGAGGAAAATATGGTTAAAAAGACACAAAAAGCGAATGATAATTTACTTGATACTTATTATAAGCAAATAAAGGTTTTTCCCCTTTTATCGTTTGAAGAAGAATTGGAATTATCAAAACAGATACAGAACGGTAATACCGCCGCGCTTCACGCTCTTGTCAATTCAAACTTGCGTTTAGTTGTAAAGATAGCGGGAATGTACAATATTCCCGGCATTTCAAAAATGGATATGATTCAGGAGGGGAATATCGGGCTTTTAAACGCGGCTAAGAAATACGATTTCCGCAAGAACGTGCGTTTTTCAACATATTCAAGCTGGTGGATAAAACAATTTATCAGCCGTTATATTTCCAGCAGGCGGTATTTTGTCCGTCTGCCACAGCGTAAGGAAGAAACTTTACGAAGGATTCAAACCACATACAGCGTTCTCTGCCAAAGTTTGATGCATCAGCCTAAAAATTCCGAGATTGCGAAAGAGCTTGGCATTTCCGTTCATGTTGTTGATTCTTTCGCGGGTTTCACCGCCGATTCAATGTCTTTTGATCAGGTCATAAGCGATGATGATTCCATCAGCGCGGTTGATGTTCACGAAGATTATACTTATAATCCCGAGCGGGACCTGATGAAAAAAGCGTCAAGAGACGGCGCTCTGCGTATTTTAAGCAAATTAAAAGATAAAGAAAAACACATTATCAGCCACCGCTATCAGCTGAACGGTTGTGAGCGTTGCACATTAAGGGAAATAGGGGATAAACTTGATATTTCTCCCGAAACTGTCCGTCAGATTGAGCAGAAGGCGCTTAGGAAAATAAAAAGCCACGCGAAAGAATTAAGAGACTGCCTATACGTTGAGGCAATTTAATATATAATGATTCAATGATCACTTGCGGCGCGTTGGTTATTTATAAAAACAAACCCGCGATTGTTAAAGACCAAACGGATGGGAAATTTTCCATTTCCCTTCAAAACGGCGAACAGGTAAAGGTTCGCGACAAAGATATTGAATTGATCCATTTGGGGCCTGTAAATAATTTTAATGAAATTGACCGCGGCAGTCAGTCCGTCTCTTCTGTTCGTGAAGCGTGGGAATTGTTATCAGGCGAAGGCGCGTCATTATCATTAAAAGATTTAGCCGGTTTTATTTGCAACGAGTATACTCCGTCTTCCGCCTACGCCGCGTATTGCGCGTTAAAAGACGGTTTGTATTTTAGCGGCACTATTGACGCTGTTACTCCGCGAAGCAAGGGCGAAGTAATTTCCGAAGAATCAAAGAGGGCCGCCGCGCGGCTTGAGTCTGGCGAGCGGACGCAATTTCTGGAGCGGTTAAAAGCGTGCATGAAAAATCCCGCCAACAATAAACTCTTGCCTGAAGACGCGCGTTATCTTCAGGATGTTGAAGCTCTCGCGTTTGGCAAATCAATAAAGAGCAGGACAATGAGGGATTTAAATCTAAGTGAAACGCCTGAAGACGCTCATTTATTGCTCCTCAAAACTGGCTTCTGGACTGGAATGGTGAACCCTCACCCCAGCCGCTTCGGTGTTTCGCTCTGTGGCGCGTCCGTCTGCCCCGCCTCTCCCCCAGAAGAAAGCCGGCGCGACTTATGCCGCCTTGCCGCATTCGCCATTGACAGCCCGTGGAGCAACGACCCAGACGACGCGGTTTCTATCGAAGCCGAAGACGGCAATAGCGTTTTATATGTCCATGTCGCCGACCCCGCCGCCTCAATTTCTTTTGACAGCCCCGAGGAGAAAGAAGCCCGCGACAGGGGCGCTACCCTATACCTTCCCGAAGGCGCCGTCCGCATGTTAGCGCAGGACGCGATTCCCATATTCGCGCTAGGTCTTTCTGAAAAGTCTTTCGCGCTGACATTTAAATTGACAATTGATAAAGACGGCGCTGTTTTAGATACGGAAATATTTCCCTCTGTCGTAAATGTGCGGCGTATGACTTATGAAGAGGCGGACAGGGTAATGGATACGGAGCAGGCCGATTCTGCGGCGTTACGGGAACTTTTTTCCCTGTCGCGGAAGATTTATAACCGCCGCACCGCATATGGCGCGGTTAATATTGATCTTCCCGACGTTCACATAACGGTTGAAAATGAGAAAATTGAAGTTACGCCGATAATCGACTACCGCAGTTCTTTTTTGGTTAAGGAGTGCATGATAGCGGCGGGTGAGGGCGCGGGAAACTGGGCGGCTGGAAAAGGGCTTCCCTTTCCGTATATTAGCCAGGAAGTGGAAATACAGGGAAAAATTTTTGGCGGTTTAGCCGGTTCCATTCAGTTACGCAAGTGCATGAGGCCGCGAACTCTTTCCGTAAAACCGGGACGGCATCAGGGGCTGGGACTGGACACCTACACGCAAGTGACAAGCCCTCTGCGCCGTTACACCGATTTACTTGCCCACATTCAGATAAGGGCATTCCTGCGCGGAAACAAACCACTTTCCTCCGACGACGTTTCGGCGCGACTAGGTTTCAACGAAGCGGCTGTAACCGCGGCCGTTCACGCGGAAAGGGCGTCCGACAATCACTGGAAAATGGTTTATTTATCTGACAAAAAAGATTCAGTCTGGGACGCGGTCGCCACAGAAAACAAAGGCAGCCGCTGGGCTGTAATTATTCCCAAGTTAGCGTTAGAAGCGCAAGTTTCGTTACAGAGGGATGTTGCGCCTAACGACAGGGTAAAGCTAATTTTAAAATCAGCCAATATCGCCAAAGGCGAAGCCGTCTTCACGCAGGCAATTTAAGTTAGCAGTTAGCAGTGAGCAGTTAGCAGTGAGCAATGAGCAATGAGCAATGAGAAGTGTTCTTGTTTGCTATCGGTGCGTAAAGTACCACGCCACGCTTGCTAATAACAACCCTACTCCCCATTCCCTACTCTCTACTCACTGCTCACTGCTCACTGCTCATTGCTCCCTAAGTATAGTTAAAACAACGGATAGAGTGTCCGGCGCTTGCTTGGGTTAATTCGGGGTGTTCGCGTAAGCATCTTTCGCTTGCCTTTGGGCATCTGGGAGCGAAAGAACAGGATGCGCCGGTAATTTGCGACGTGACTGAAGGAGTGGCTTTATTTGCGTTCTCCGTCTCGGTGGCAATAGGGATTCCGGCGGCGGAGGAGAATAAAAGTTTTGTGTAGGGATTTAAAGCGTCACGGTACAGGTTCGCGGCGGGGGCTTCTTCCATCAACTCGCCTTTGTACATTACGCCGATTCTATCGCAGAAATAACACGCTACTTTTAAATCGTGGGCTATGAATAAAAAGGACATGTTTCTCTTTTTTCTGATGTCGAGTAACAGATTGAGAATCTGCCCCTGGATTGACACGTCAAGGGCGGAAACTACTTCATCGCAGATTAAAACTTCAGGCTCCATTAAAAGCGCGCGGGCGATGGAAATTCTTTGCCGCTGGCCGCCCGAAAACTCCGACGGGCGTTTTTCTAAGTCGGCTGCCTGTAGGCCTACCTCTTCCAAAATGGCGGCGGCTTTTTCTCGGAGTTCCTTCTCGCTGACGCCTCTCTTTTTTAGCGGTCTGCGGCAACCGGAAACTAAAACTTCATAAACGCTCATCCTCGGGTTAAGCGATCTTGCCGGGTCTTGAAAAACATAGCGTACTTTTTCTCTGTATTGCCTTAACGCCTCTTTTTTTAAACTGGCTATTGAAACTGGGTCGTCTCCTTCATAATGCAGAATCTCCCCTGAATCGGCTTCGTACATCCGCACTAACATTCGCGCCGTAGTCGTCTTTCCGCAACCGGATTCGCCGACAAGCCCGTAAGATTCGTTTTTATCGATATAAAACGAGATGTCATTTACGGCGTTTACAAAACGTCCGTAACGGGCAAAGAATCCCGCTTCAAGATTAAAGCGTTTGTGTAAATGTGAAACTTTTAATATTGGCATGGGCTGTCTCTATCTCCTTGTAAGTTAGTGAATAGTATATAGTATATAGCGGGTAGTGGATAGTGAGCACGCGCGATAGTGCCAATCAGCCTCCAATCTGTATAAACATCTACGGTTTTACCGTTAGCGGTTACGCCGATAAAGGTAACAGGGTTATCAGTTACACCGCTTCCGCTTTTGCAGCCGCCATCATCGCCGCCAATGCTAAAGTGCGGAGCGATAAGCCGTTCATAAGTGCCTTTTTATAAGGAAGTTGTTCAGAAACTGAAGTTTCCGAACAACTTTAATGATGATTTTAAATTCACTGTTGCCACTGTCATCGTTAGCTATAACCCCCTTGAATAGTTGGAACAAGTCCAGCACTATAGCTTTTTTTTCTCCTATGGCGTTTCCGCCGGAGCCGCGGGCGCGGGTGCCGGAGCAGGTTGTGCCGGAGTAGCGGGTTTTTGTTGGGCAAAAGCCGCCCCCATAATTACGCAAGTCAATACCATTATGCAAAAAATCTTTTTCATATAAAACTCCTTTTTGTTTTATTATTGGAATTTTAAAGTTTTTGTCATGAGTGTTTTACGCACAAGTTTTTATGGAAGAAAAAATCTCTGCGCCTCCGCGAGAGACTTTTCTTAATTCTTCTCAGAGCCGCCGCTTGACAAGCTGTCAGGTTATTCTCTAATAAATCTCCGCTTTCTCTACCCGCTATCCCCATACACCGCTCGGTAGCGTATATATGTCGCATAACGACACTACCGGAATTAGGTAACAGTTACCTTTGCGCGACCAGATGATTAGTGTGCCGAACGTGGTGTCCGATACGGCTGTCTATTTTCCGTCTGCGGGCTTCACCGTAACAGCACACTCTGCCGTCTTATTGCCGTCCTCTGTGGTAACTGTAATTGTCGCGGTTCCGGCGGCTACGGCGGTAACAGTGCCGTTGTTTATGGTTGCCACACCTCCATTGCTGGTACTCCATGTTACATTTTTATTTGTAGCGTTATCAGGCGTTATGGCGGGAGTAAGAATAGCCGTGTCATCTACGGTCAAAGTAAGAGCGGTTTGGGAAAGTGTTACGTCAGTAACGGCGCTATAGTAAAAAATATCCGCCGTTTTCTGCGATCCGCTTATGACAAAGCCCGGTCTTGCCACTGCCACGTTTAAGGTTCCGCTTGATGTAAAGCCGCTGATTTGCAATGTGTACGGGTTGGAACCTGAGAGCGTCCCCTTGATCACGCCGGACACGCCGCTTAATGTGATGTTGTCTGCGGTAAGACCGCTAATCGGCTTGTCAAAAGTAAGCGTCAACTGCGTAGTGGACTGAGTTGTCGAGCCGTCGGCGGTAACGCTGTCTAAGGCGAGCGACGGTAAAGTATCGTTTGTCGTATTAATTGCATCTGTTCCATAAGCGCCACCGTAGTTGGCTGTACCGCCGGCTTTATAGAGAGACGCGCCGCTGGAAGCCGTGTTTGCAAGCCCTGTCCCTGCGGATGAACCGTAAATAGTACCGCCTGACATGGTGAATGTTCCGCCGGCTAAATACACGCCGCCGCCGTTACCGCTGTTATTTCTAAAACCGGTAATGGTAACATTGTTATTCATGGCAAAAGTTCCGCCGTTAACAAACACGCCCTGGCGATTTGACGCGGCGGAGCCGTTCCCATTAAGGGTAAGGCTTCCGCCCGTTCCGTCCAAATTCAATGAAGCGCCTGAATTAACGGTAAACATGCGGTAAGCCCCGGCGGAAGCGGTAATAGTGACGGCCGATTCAACAGCCAGCGTTATGTGTTTGTTGTTTATGATATAGCCGGTATTGGCCGTCATTCCCGGTTCGGGTACGGTAATATTCCGCATAATGGTTATTTCTGTGGGGTTGCTCGCGTTCCCCGCCGAAGCGGCTTCTATTGCCGCATTAAGTGTTAGGAACTCTGTCAAACCGATCATCGCTACTGGTACGTTATTCACAACCAGTTTCCCGATATCTGTTCCGGAGTCTTCGATTAAATATCCGACCGGCGCGCTGTTGACAGAGTCGGGGGCGTTGATTGCCTGAGTTGCGCCGCTTGTAATAAAATTCCCCGTCTTGAATTTTCCCACGTCCGCCGTTGTCAGGGCGTAACCTGAACCTGCTACGGCTTGCAGTACATGTTTGTTTAACCATTTTTGGGGGACATCGGTTATGGAAGCGACATCCGCATATAGGTTAATGCTGTTTACGCCGCCGGTCAACGCGGGACCAATGCCGATAACGGCGTTCTTTGTATCGGTTGCCTTTAAGGTGACAACGCCAATTTGAGCGCCGCCCGACAAGGTAAGGGAGCCTTCCTCTGTTATAAAAACATCGCCTTGTCCAGATGAAACGGTGTTTCCGCTGACATTGCCGCCGTTTGCGGTAAAGGTTCCGTCCACATACACCACCCCGTTAGGTGAACTTGTGGTATGCCCGGTGATTTTGGAACCGTTCTCCATGATCAAGGCTCCTGCTGTTACAGAAACCAGCGAAGTCGTGCCGTTTGAAATACCGAACAGGGTAATGTTATTCCCGAGAGTAAGACTTGCCCCGTTTATTGTAAAGAGAGGCGAATTTGCGGACGCGCCCATTATCATTCGTTCTCCCGTTCCAATGCTTTTAATTGTTAAATGGCAATTGGCCGGCAGGGTCCAACTGCCGATGTTTACGCTTGTTTTAGTAGAATCATACGCGCCTATAAGCAGAGTGTAATCTTCAGGAGTTTCAATAACATGGTTAATGGCTTTGATAATGTCGTTGGCCCCTTCCTTATCGGAAACGTCAACGAGTTTATCAGCAATCCAATGGGCGGTAAGGGTCATATCTCCGGCTACCTTATCATTGCCGAAGTCCCATTTTTTACCCATAAAATACCAGTCGATAAATGTACAATTTGCTGGCGGTGTCGGCTGGTACAGGCCAGCCGGAATGGGTTTGAGGTAATTCGGCGCACCAGGGTCGTTTATTGTTTGATCAAAAAATCCAACACCAGTCAAAGGCTGCGTTTTCCCGTCATTGTAATCAAAGGTAACCGCATATTTCATTTTGCTAAAATGCTCGTCTTTGAATTCAAACTCAAAAGAACTTTCCAGATATTGATATACGTGCAGTATCTCACTATAGGTGAGCTTCTGCGCGTTTTCACGCTCCAGTTCAAAAACAACAGTGTAATAACCGGAGTTAAGGTCAGCGGAACCGGTAAATGCCAACGCTTCTGTAAGGTCAAATTCCACAGGAGCAGGCGCCGTCCCGGTTAAAGGGTCTGCCGGAACAATGGTCATAGATGCGGAACTAAGACCGGCGGGGAATGTAATCTTCCACTTGAACGTACCTTTTTTATTTTCGGTAATGAGCGTTATTAGAGTTACGGTATATGCTTTTATATCACCATCGGCAATAGTGATCCCCCCGACAGTACCGTCGCCTTCAAGCCGCCCCTGTGCCGCGAGTTTAGTTTTATCCGCGTCCTCCCATGCGTTTACCAGCAGATCATATTCTCCCGCAGGTACCGTAATTGTATAGGACGAACCGGTATTGTCAGATGAAACTACTAAGGCGAGCCCCACCGCAGGATCGGTATCAATGGTTCCGGGTTCATAGAAATAAAACGTAAACGCTTTAAATTGGTCCAAGTCCGAACCGGGAAGAATAGTCCTGCCGTTTACCCCGCCGATAACAAGCGTTACTTGACCTGTTCCGTCCGGCGTTTGTGGCGACAATGAATTAAAAGGATCATGGCAAGCGAAGAAAATTACAAAAGTGAATAGAACCATGATCATACGGAAGAATACCGCGCTCAAGCCGGTTGTGTTTTTCTTCATAACTAATTTTTCGTTTCTCATATTTCTTTCCTCGTTTCTCATAACGCCATTTCTCATAACGGCGGCCTTGTGTTGACGGTACTGAATACAATTCCGAAAGTACCCAAATAATAAGTATCCTTATCATAAGGCTCTACATAGATATAAAACGTACCGGTCGAACTGGCGGTAAATGATTGGGGACTATTCCAATTACCATCAATTTCTGTAAAAATTCTTGAACCACTATCATAATAGCCGCTAATCTGAACATCCCCTTTTTTACTGCCGTTGCCGTCCCAATCGTCATTACACCAGATATAGTATCTTGTTCCGGAAATAACATCAAAAGAATACCACTTGTT
This sequence comes from Treponema sp. R8-4-B8, assembly GCF_054786175.1. Taxonomy (NCBI): domain Bacteria; kingdom Pseudomonadati; phylum Spirochaetota; class Spirochaetia; order Treponematales; family Treponemataceae; genus Treponema; species Treponema sp. R8-4-B8. Next base: position 26,595 of record NZ_BDHE01000481.1, on the reverse strand, counting down.
GGGATTTGCATTGGTAAGGTTGCCATTCTCCCATGTACCTTCGGTAAGCGGAGTAGCGTTGGGAGGGGAATTATGAGCGCCGCTTGGCCTTGTGTTACCGGCACTATACACAATTTCAAAAGTTCCGTAATTAGAACTTGACGCGCTTTGCGGGCGTACCAGAATGGTAACTGTGCCGGTCATTTCGGCGTTAAATGATTTTGGCGTACTCCATGCGGTATCGGTATTAGGTATGGCTTCCTTTTTATTACTGTTGTACCAGACGGTCACATCGACATCCGCCGGCGTATTGCCATTAATGGAATTAAAAAATGAATTTGAATTATTTTTATCATTCCACCAGAGGTAATAGTTAGTCCCGCCTGTAACTTCAAACGAATACCAATACCGGGGGGTAGTACTGCTTAATGTATCCAGTTCCCATACATCTGGGGAAAGATGCTTTGGCGTGATATTGGTTAAAGGAAGAGTATTGTTGACAGGTCTTGTGTTTCCGGTACTACTGTACACGATTCCATAAGTACCCAAGCTTGAAGAAGAATAAGGCTTCACCTGAATATAAATTTTTCCGCTCGATGAAGCGGGAATTGACAGGGGAGAACCCCATGAGTAATCTTTCTCAAGAGCAATTATTTTACCGTTATCGTAAATAATGCTAACGTAAACATCTGCCGTTTTAGTACCGTCGCCATAACCATAATCACGTTCATTCCACCAAACGTAGTAAGTTGTTCCTGAAACAACGTTAAATGAATACCAATCCTGTTGGCTTGTTGCGGTAAGCTCACCGTCAGACCAGTTGTTATCAGTTAAACCGATAACAGTAGTATTTGTTATAAACGCCACAGTATCGCCGGTACTGCTGGCCTTGTCGTCGTATCCGGCTGCGCTTAGGGATAAAGAATATATTCCGGTGCTTGTGGGCGTATATATTGAAGTAGTTGCGCCGGAAATAGCTTCTGAATCTTTTTCCCATGAATATTTAATGGCTACATTATTGGTGTCAGGCTCGGTTCCCGTATAACCGGCAGTGAGCGTAGTACCCGATTCTACCTTACCGGAAGGATTAATGTTTATTTTCCCTGTCAGGGTACTAGAAGAAACAGAACGTCTATCGCTGGTTTTACTGGGGTAACCTGGGGCGCTTACGGTTACGGAGTAGTATCCTGAACTAAGCGGCGTATATGTCGCGGAAGTCGCTCCGGTAATTGTGGTGCTTGAACCTGTAGAAGTTGAAGAAGATAACCATTGGTAGCTGACCATCTGGTTTCCGCTGTAAACGGCGTAAAGTTTATTATATGTAGTAGCACCGCTGGTGGGGTTTACGGTTATGTTTCCCAACTGCGGCAGGGTGCCGCTGGTACTGGAAATATTCTCGGTGCCATAACGCCCGCCGTATTTGGCCGTTCCGCTGGAGGCTACATAAATAGCAGCAGTATTAGTAGACGCTTCATTTCTCAACGATTGTGGCACGTCATTGCCATTGCCGTAGATAGTCCCGCCGCTCATTGTAAAACTTGAAGTGGCACCGATTACGCACACGCCGCCGCCGGGATAACCGGAATTAGTGGTATTCCTGAAACCGGCAATAGTAACATTATCTTTAACGGCGACTGTTCCGTTGTTAACATGAATACCCCGCCGGTTCGCGATGGAAGCCAAGTAGCCGCCGCTAAGGGTAAGGCTTCCGTTTGAGCCGTCCAATGCAAGGGACCCGCCTGGATAAACCTCAAACAGGGCAAAGCCTCCGGCGGAGGCGTTAATACTCAATTTGCAGTCGGTTTCAACGGTAAGCGTTATGTTCTTGCCGTTATCTATGTTATAACCGTTTGTTTTTATTCCCGTTTCGGGCGTGGTAACGTCGGATAAAAGGGTTATTACCGTTTCAGTGCCGTCATCGGCGGCGGCTTCTATGGCAGCGTAAAGGGTGGCGTATAACGTTGGTCCGATCCTCGCCGCCGGCAGCCGTACCCAGATGATAACGAGCGTGCTGTACAAGACGCCGTCTTTTTTCGCTTGCGCGGTAATAAATTTAGGGCCGCTTACATTTTCAAAAATCGATGGTACCAGAGGAACAGTATCGCCGGTTCCCTGATATTCGTTATTGTAATACCAATTAATCTCATCAAAAGCGTCGGCATTGGTTACCTCAAGATTTGCCGTAGTAAGCTTATCCGTGTTATTAGTAATAATTATACCGGAATCAATTACCGTGTTATTGTCGGTGATTGCAAATTGAAAAGTAAACTTCCCGGCCGTCTGCCAGTTGGCATAGAGGGTAATATTTTCGATAACAGTATCGTTAAAGTCCCATTTTTTGGAATCGTCCCAAGTTCCGCCTGTTGGTACGTCAGTTGTGTACCAGCCGCCAAAGACATAGCCGGGGTAGGTTGGGTCAGTTGGTTTGTTTATCTTTGCGTCGATGTCGCAAGTTTGAAGTCCGTTGTCCAATCCGTTATTGTAAACAAATGTAACGAGATAATTTTTAATATTAAAATCCGCATCAGAGAACGTAAAGGTAAAATTACTTTCCAGATTTTGATATATATGCAGTACGTCCCTGCGTTCAATTTTCTGCGTCGTATCGTCCTTGATCAAAGTTGTCAACACATTGTAGTAGCCTGAAATTAACGCACGTGAATCACTTTTTTGAATAACGGGCGTACCACCGATGAAGTACAAGGTCTGCACAGGGGTTCCGTTTGGACCAAGGGGCGTTATGGTCATGAAGGCTTTGGTTATGTTTGCGGAGAATGAAATATTCCAACTGAACGTTCCCGTGTTTGCGGTAATCACCTTCAGGCTTACGGCGCCGATATTGTTTTTACCTTCTTCAATTTCAATGTTGTTGAGTTCCCCATACGCCACAGGCAGAACTCCTCCCGCGTTCATATAGGCGGTTACGTGCAAATTATATTTTCCGGCATTAAGAAGGATAGGGACCGTGCCAAGAGTGTCGTTGGTACGCGTTTCTGTAACGGACGCGCCTCCTTCGGGGATAAATTCAAGCGCATATTCCGCAAAATTATTTTTAGTAACAGAAGGAAGAATAGTACGCCCGTTTATGTCGGAGATGACCAGCGTAAATAAACCTTTTCCCGCCGGGATTTCAGGCGTCTTCTGCTCCGGTGAATTAACTGTGTCCTGACAGGAGGACAAAATTAAAAAAGAAAAGAGAAACAAGAAAAGGGAAAAAAGAACCGGGAGAAATTTTATTTTCTTCATTTTACCACCTCAAATGTAATAGTTCTGCCGTACGGCACGTCGTTTTTCCTTACTTCAAGCGTTATATAGTGCTTCCCTACCATGAAATCCTTCGAATTCAGTTCAATTGACGAACCGGTTTCGGAAATGCCGTATGTCTGTATAAACCAAGTTATGCTGTCGTATTGGGACGGGTTTTCCACGGAAACGGTAGTTGTTCTGTTAGCACCCGTACGGGAAATTACCGGTATGGAAATAGTCGGCGCCTGTTCGATCTCTTCAAATGTCAATGTAAGACCGTATGTGAACAACCGTTTCGCGTACAGTGTGATGCTTCCGGTAACGGTATCGGAATTAAAATTCCATTTGTTGACATACGCTTCTTTATACCAGCCGTCGTAAATATAGCCGGTTGGGTCAGGAGGTTCAGTCGCCTTGCCGCCTGATAGCACGTTCTGTACAAGTACCGTCCTGCCGTCGTCAATCTTGAAGGTAACGTTGTGGAATGTAATTGAGGTGGCGCTGATTTTTGCCGTACCGGCGTTATAGTTAACATTTGCCTTTGAGCGGGCAAAAAAGTAATACGTTGTATCAAGAGAAAGGCCGCTAAATGTCGTTCCGTCCTGCCAGCCGCTTTCCGGGGTTGCGGTTGTCGTGTTTTTGGCGTACTCAACGGTTTGACCGCTGGCTGGCTGGCTTAAAGGAGTAACAATAACACTGAGCGAAGAAGCGTCCGGGGCAACAATGGGCGTACCAACATCCGCGCCGTGGGCTTTATAGACGGTAACATAAACAGACCGTATCACTTTCTCGCCGTTCCAGCCGTTTATGCTGGTATAATCGTAATTAGACGCGTCATACGGGGTAAAATCCACAAGATACCCGATGTTGTTTACCGGGGGAACGGTTGCGCCGTCTTGCCATGCGAAATAACCGTAAAGAGTACTGCCGCCTTTCAATTCTGATTGTGAGAGCTTATCGCCGTAGGTTATTGCCTCCGCCGTCGGGAAGCTAATGGCCGGCGTCGCCTTGTTGACGGTCAGATCGGCGGTATTTACATGATGACCGCCTATCGACACCGTAACAGGTTTATTGTCGTGCGCCGTGTGGGAAAGCGTATCGCCGTCCGCCGGATCAGAGGAAATAGTCTTACTTTCAAAATCGGCAAGATCGACAATTTCGGTTGTATCGTCTTCTAAAGTCAATTTCACGGAAAGACCTGACAGATCAAGCGTATCGCCGTGGGTGTATGCCAATGTTGAAGGTTGCGTCTCGAGCGATATTGCTTTAATCGCCTTTGCGAGCGTTTGCGCGAATGTGTATGAGATTGTGACGGATGTATCTGTTCTTCCCGATATTGCGGCGGTATAACCGTTAATTTCAGCCGTAAGCGACTCCGCAAATTTACTGTCTGTTTTTGCCGTAACCGTAACCGCCGCCATGTAACGCGTGCCGCCTAAGAACGGATTGTGAGCAGGCGACCATGAGACCGCGCTTAATGTGTAACTGTCGCCGCTTTCGGCGCTTGCGCTTATAGCGGCGGTCGTATCCGGCGTTTCGCCTTTACCGGGGCCGGTTACCTCAATGGCGATGTTGTAGATAAGTTTTACCCATTTCGCATACAGGGTGATATTTCCCGTAACGGGAGTGTTAAAGTCATAGACTTTCGTTAAGTCGGAATCCGAATACCAATCGTCAAAACTAAAACCGGTTTTTTCCGGATCGTCCGGACGTGTCGCGCAGGCGCCTCCTTCCACTCTCTGGCTTGCCGGCGTATTGCCGCCGTTACTTTCAAAGATTACGTCATAATAGGCGGGAATTACCGGCGGGCCGTTGTAAACTATGTTTACCAAAAAATCCTGAGTATAATCTTTTCCTTCCGCTTTGCCTTCCGTTATTACCGCCGTTATTGTAACCGTTCCGACCGCCGCAGCGTTTAATATGTTTCCGCTTAAGCTCGCCTCTGTTGTTCCGGCATCTTTAACAGACCAAACAATATCTTTGTAACTCGCAAAAGCGGGTCTGACTGTTCCTGTAAGGACAAGGGGAGTCTCCACTTCGCCGGTTTCCGGCACGCCTTCAATAGACACTACCCGGTAATAATACGGATCGTGCCCGCAGTTTGCCATTATCAACAGCACGGCAAATAAGAGGTATGGTCGCCAGCGGATTTTTTTCATTGGATTTTTATTCATTCTTTCTTCCTTCCCCTACGGAACTACCACCGGATTTTGCGTACCCGCTGGGAAGCCCTTCAGTATAGGCAGCCTGCCGTCCGCTATATCCCATATAGCCGGGTCAAAGAGCGCCGTATCGATCCACCATGAGGCGCTGTGCCATTCGGTCTGGGTGATGTCCAGACCGTTACTGTTGGTTTTTGTACCGTCTGAGACCACGCTGCCGTTTACCAGCATGTCGGCGCGGGCGTAGTTGTTCTGCATCCCGCCAGCTCCCCCAACCACCCGTCCGGCACCAGCGCCTGGGACTGTAATTATATTACTCAGAGCTACACAGTTCTTCGTAGTACTGCTGCCGTTCCTTCCTGATATGCCGCCGGAATAAGCTCCGGCAATAAAATTTGTTGTATTGAAATTCATTTCGCCTGTTGAATAGCAATTCTCCACCGTAGCGTTATTAAAGTTATATCCCACCACACCGCCGGCATGATATATCCTACTGGTAACATTCCCCGTGGAATAACAGTTACGTACTATGGCTCCGGCACCTTGGTTCCCCCCCGCAATTCCGCCGACCACCTCACTACCGGAAACGTTAGCTGATGAAAAACAGTATTGTACTATGCCGCCATTGCCACTTGTTATGCCGCCATTTCCATTAACACTGCCTGAAACGGAGCAGTATTGTATTGTACCGCCTTTGTTCTGGTTCACTATACCGGCACCATTAACTGAAATATTAACCATCCTGACATTTGTAATGAGCGCGCTATTGTTGATATATTCAAATAAACCGGCGTTGGCCGTCGTGGTTAGATTTTCGATTTTCTTACCGCCGCCGTCGTATGTGCCGCTGAAGGGGTCGGTTTCGCTGGTTGGAACCGGCGTCCATTTTGCGATGGAGGAGAGGTCGATGTCGGCGGTCTGTCGGTAGTACGCGCTCAAAGTCCAGCCGTCTGTTCCGGTGCCGACCTTCTGTAAATCCGCAATTGTTGCAACTTGGAAGGGGCTGCTTGACGTGCCCATTGCTACTATAGCAATAGAAAACACCTTTGTTCTGTTTCCCTCTATGTTAGTTGCCTTAACGGTGAAATTAATTGTTCCCGCAGTTGTCGGCGTTCCTGAAATTACCCCTTCTGCAGAAAGCGTCAAGCCGTCGGGCAGCGTGCCTGTTTCAACGATCCACGTGATCGGCTCGGTTCCCGTTGCCGTTAAGGTTTGGCTGTAATCCGTTCCCGTCGTACCGTCCGGCAATGAAGTTGTGGTTATTGCGGGGGCTGTGCCGTTGCCGCCGCCGTCTTTGTTGGGGCGGACAAGCCGGAAGCCGATACCGTCAGATCCGAAGTTAGGGGTAAATAAGATGAAGACACGGAACGCGGAACGCAGGTGCTTGGCCTCACCGCTCCAGACTCCGCCGCGCATTACGCGGAGATTCCCCGATGACGCGCCCGTTGGGTCGGTCTGCGCGTCGCTTGAGTAACTTCCGTACCAGTCCCAACACCAATCATATACGTTCCCATGCATATCATACAAACCCCAATCATTGACAGGCTTCAATCCCACCTTATGCGTCTTATCCCCGCTGTTAACTTCATACCATCCTGTATTGTCGGTAATAGTATCCCCAGTGTTATACGCCGTCGTCGTCCCCGCCCGGCACGCGTATTCCCACTGCGCTTCGGTCGGTAAACGATACCCGGTAGAATTGGGAACAATTACTACGGCGTTCCATGTCGCGTTATTGCCCGTTGGCACCGTCCCCCATACCACAGGATCGGTACTTCCGATAATACTGTATGCGGGAGTTAATCCTTCCATAACGCTCAATTTGTTGCAGAATACCAACGCGTTATACCAACTTACCGTCTCAACAGGCAATTTGCCTGGCGTTCCGCTTTCCCCCGGTACGGCAGACGTGAAATTGCTCGGATTGTTCCCAATCACCGCCTGATACTGGTCCTGCGTTACCTGATATTTGCTCATGGAAAACCCGCTCAATGTTACCGTATGTTGCGGGCGTTCGGCTTCTCCTGATTCCGGTTCGGTATCAGGACTGCCCATGATAAATGTTCCGGCGGGTATCGTTAACATGTTATTTGCAATTTCTTGAATTACGGCCGTAGAAACCCATCTGGCATAAACGGTGATATTTGCGGTTACAGGGGTGTTAAAATTGTAAGGAATAACCAGAGCGGAATCCTGATACCAGTAATCAAAAGCATAACCGCTTCTTGCGGGACTCGCCGGAAGGCTCGCGGTACTCCCTGCTCCAATTGTCTGGCTGGAAACACTGCCGCCGCCATTGCTGTTAAATGTTACCGTAACGGCGACTGGAGTTCTTATACCAGCGCTCACGTTTGCCGTTCCCGCTTCGTAGCTGGTATTGGACGCCGATCGGGCGTAGACATAGTACGTCGTGTCGGAATCCAGTCCGTTAAATGTCATACTGCTCTGATATGGTGATAAACCCGTTCCGTCATCCGCCTTGCTGATTGCGTATTCTATGCTTTGTCCGGTATTCGATTGCAAAGTTGCAGTATTAACGGTAATACTGTCGATTATGGGCGAACCGCTTACGATAGGCTGGGTAACGCCTGAGCCTTCTGCTTTGTCAACTGTCAAATTATTGGTATTTACATAATGACTTCCTATCGAAACCTTAACAGGTTGGTTGTTATACGTTGCGCGGGAAAGCGTACTGCCGTTTGCGGGACTTTCTGAAATAAAGTCGCCAAAATCTTTAAGGGCAAAAATATCTGTTGAATCGTCATCGTAGGTCAGTATTGCTGAAAGCCCGGACAGATCCAGCTTTTCGCCGTGAATATATGTCGTTTTCGTCGGCTGTGAATAGATCGCTATATTTTTAACCGCTCTTGCAAGCGTTGGCGCGAACGTGTACGACAGGGTAACCGTCGTTCCAGTGTTGTTACTGATACTTGCGTCGTTACTGTTGATAGTCGCGGCGGTCAATCCGGTGAACGTATATCCTTCATTCGCCGTCAGCGTAACCATCGCCGTATATTCGGTAAGTCCCTTGAACGGGTTGTCATCAGGAGACCAAGAAACTTCTCCGATTGCGTACTTATCGCCTTCTTCGGGTCTGGGGCTTGCGGCAGTATCAGGCACGTCGCTTTTGGCGGGACCTGTTACGATAATGCCAACCTCGGTGACAGGTTCTGCCTTTTCCGTATCGTCTTCAACTATGTTAATTAAAAAATCCTGAGTATAGTCTTTTCCTTCCGCTATGCCGTCTTTTATTACCGCCCTAATTATAACTTTTCCGACTGCCTCGGCGTTTAAAATATTTCCGCTTATGCTAGCTTCCGTGGTTCCTGCGTCTGTGACGGACCAAGTAATATTTTTATTACTAGCGAAAGCGGGTCTGATTGTTCCCGTAAGGGCAAGAGGAGTTCCCGCCGTACCGGTTTCCGGCACGCCTTCAATAAACACTACTTCTATATGAAACGGATCCGTACCGCAGCCCGCCATCGCTAAAAATAACACCGCAAATAACAGCCATAAACGCCCAGTAATTTTGGATAAGGATTTAATACTCATTTTCTCCCCCATACTAAAATTTCCATCCTGCTCCGATCTGCGGGCGCAGAAAGCCCGAATTGCCGTATCCGTCTATTAAATGGGCAAACCCAATGCCCGCTTCTACGTACAGCCGTTTCCAAGCAAACCAAAGAAAAGACGCCTCAATATTTATTTGGGGTATTAATCCTCCGGTTGTGTAAGAATAATCTTCGACGTTTATTTCGCCCACTTGAAAGGCAAGAGCGAATCCCGCCCTTAGAGTAACAGCCATCTTAGGGTTGGGAAGCTTCTTTTGCGCGACAATATTAAAACCTATTACCCCTGTTTGTATGCTGATTTCATCGCCGCCCATAGAATTGTTAAGTGCGTACCATGACATTGAAAGTTCAATGCCGGGGCTGAACCATCGCAGTTTATTGTAGAGAGCGCCGAAACGGACAGACGCGCCGGCGGCGTAAAATTCACTTCCGAAAATTTCCCGTAGTCTTCCGTAGAGGGGGATTAACGGCAACCATGCGGCGCCCGCGTACAAATTAATAAGTTTTGCGGTTTCGCCTCCCACTGTTATTTTTGAATCATCAGGATTATTAATAACAATCTCATTAACTCCCGGCACTATCTGTTCATTATCATAAGGATGAAGGACGTAACTTCCGTCATCCGCTTTTTGCACTTCGACCGAAACGATTGGGATGGCTTTTATTTCGACGTTTACCCATTCCGACGCAGTGCCGGGCTGTTCAAGGTAATCGTAGGGGATTATGCGGTAACGGTATTTTCCCACAGGAAGGGAAACCTGAAGACCTGGCTTTTCGGTAAATTCCCGTATGTGCGTTTTGTATTTGTCGCCTTCGTTTTTTTCTATAACAACTTCATATTTAAGGGCATATTCGTCCCCTATCCACTCAATCTTTTGCACATAACGCTGTTCGACGACATAACGTCCGTCATCGCCGCTGCCGCTTTGCGATTGCTGCGCTTGCGCCCGCAGGGGTTGGTTAAATAAAAACAACGCTATTAAAAAAACAAAAAGTAAAATTCTGTTTGTCATTGTTTTACCTCTTGCCCTTTAATTATCTTTACGGGTCCCACTTCGGGAATGTCCACGACAAAACGGCTTTCCGCCGGATCGCCGCGCCTATCAATCACATTGTCCTTCCCCACATTGACGGCTTCCACTCTCCAGATAAAATTCCCGCGCCCCAGCGTTTTTATTTCCGTTGCCCATGAAGTGCGATTCTCCGGCCCCATCTGCGTAACCTGCCGCCGTCCAGTTGCGGTCTCCTGATAAATAGTGAACAGGTAGGCGTTAGCCCCCGGCACCGACGACCATTTAAAATTGATGTCCCCCTTTTTTGCCTCATCTATGCCGATATGGTATCCTTCCGTCGGCTGGCGGTCTTGCGGAGATGGCAGACGGGAAACTTGTTCCGGCGCGGGAGCCGGCACATACACTATTTGCGGTTCCGGCGCGGGAGCCGGCATGTACACTATTTGCGGTTCAGGCGCTGGAGCAGGAACATATACAATCTTTGGTTCCGGCGCGGGAGCCGGCACATATACAATCTTTATCTCCGGCGCGGGAGTTGGCACAGCCCCCGGCTGTGAAGCAGACGCAGGCTGCAGTTCTTCTATTTGAGCTAAAACTTGGGGCGTTTGCGGTTCCTCGCTTTTAACAATACGAAAAGCTGACGGGCGCGGGGCGGTAACGCCGTCGGAATTTTCGCCGGTTTGAGAAAACACCGGCGTTACCCGCCAGTACCAGATTCCTTCTCCAAGACTTGAATCAGAAAAAGATACGGCAGTCGTCTGCTTCCTTATAATGGGATTTCTGAATTCGGGAGAAACGTCCACTTCCAAAATGTAATGCGAAACGTCTTCAATCTGCGACCACTGGAAATATAGTTTTGGCAGTTCGGCCTCGTAAAAAAACTGCCTGTTTCTCGCGGGGCTTAACAGCTCAATGCCTTTTGCGTCCGTTATGGTAAAACGACCAGAATCCAAAACTGCGTCGTTAAAAGTCAGCCGCCAGTTCCAAAGGCCCGCGTTCAGAGCCGCCCGCGCCGCATCGTTAAGCCCGTTAAACGCGCGGACGTTACGGCTGAAAGACTGATCTTCCGCTATTTCAAGGCGCAACGTTTCATCAGGTTGAAGATTTATTCTGTTCCATGAAAAACCGACGTTAAGCGGCTCAGTTGTACTTTTGCGGTAAAGCGCGTTTGGTTTGGGTTGAATGACAAAGACCGAAGGCGCGGAGCGGATCGCGCCGCCCGAGTCCATCGCTATCGCCGCTCCCGAGTCAAGCTCGCGCTCGGCAAGTTCGCCGTCTTGGTTTTCTTCCGCGATTACCGCGGAGCCTTCGCTGATTTGCAGGGCCATGCCGTTATCCGTGGCGGCGGCGTTAAGGGCGGTTCCCGGTTTGGCTTTTACCTGCCGTCCCATAATATTTAAAGCGACGTCATTCCCTTCGGAAGCGGTAACAAGCCCGATGCTGCCCGACGTAAGCTCAATTTGAAACTGCCCTGTTTCTTTGTCGTAACGCAGGCGCAAAAGAGTATTTTCATTCAAAGCGATATCATTTCCGCCCACGTGAAGGCCGGCTTCGGAATTGTCCCCCACCCGGATCACGTCATTGGAATACACGGGCGATTCTTTAATCAATCTGTCCCATATTACCCTGTCCGACATCCGGCGCTGGACGGTATTTCTTTTTATCGTGACGCTCCCTATGGGAGTTTTGTTCTTGTCGTTGAGCGTTTGAAACAAATCCTCCCAAAACAGGTTAACGCTGAAGACCGCCCCCGAAAGGCAGAGCAGGGTGACAAGAAAATCCGAGGGCCGAAATTTGCCGTCTGGCTTTTTATTGGCGCTCATTTCATTTGCCGCCGATCTTGTATTTAAGCTCTTCGGCGTTGACATCCGCCTTTGAAATATCCGGCGCTTTAATTCCCAAACATTTCCGCGCTTCGGCAAGGGTCATTGGGTCACAAGCGTCGGGGGTTTTATTCAACGCGGTAAAATTAAAATTTACGACGGCGAAGAGCCGCACCGGTTTTTCTTTTCCTTTAACCGTTACGGGCGGCATTTCCTCGGTGATAAAATATTTTTTTACCAGATTCCACGTGTTCTCGGTGATAAGGATGTCGGTGCCGAGCGGCTTGTTAAGCGCCTCGACGCGGGACGCAAGATTGACGGGATCGCCTATAACGGTGTATTCCATGCGAAGGTCGGAGCCTATCTGCCCCGCTGTAACAATGCCCGTGTTAATGCCGCAGCCTATGCGGATAGGCGGCGCCCCCATGTTTTCCTCTTTTCGGTTTTTGTTCATTTTAATAAGCATTTCCCTCATCATCAGCGCCGCCTTAACGCAGTTAAACGCGTCTTCCTGCGGACTACCCGCCGTAGTGGCGGTTCCCCAATGCGCCATTACCGCGTCGCCGATAAATTTGTCGATAATGCCGTTTGTTTTTTCAACGCAGTAGACCATGCTTGATAAATATTCGTTAAGCCAAAAAACGATGCGGTCGGAAGCTTCGCTGCCGAAAGCCTTTACAAAGTTTTCAGATTTTTCTGTAAAGCCCCGTATATCCGAAAAAAAGATCGTTGCGTGCTTGGACAAGCCGCCCGGTTTAATCTGACCGCGCATGGCCTGGACCGCGATGTCGCGGTTTGTGAACTTGCCGAAAATATTTAACGCCGAACACATCTTTCCAAAACTGGCAGTTAACAATCCTATTTCATCGCCGCTTGCAGGCGTAAGTTCGACATTAAAAATGCCGCCTTCGATGGAACGCGCCGCTCCGGCAAGAGTTTTCAGCGGCACGGAAATGCTCTTGGCGAAAAACCAGACGCACAATATCGAGAGGCACAATATCGCGGCTGTCAGATAGAGGTTGCGCCGCGTGGTCGCGTTTATGCCTTCAAAAACTTTGTCGTATTCGATTGTAGTGATTACGACGCTTCCCGCCGTATTCAGCCGGGTATACGCGAGATAGTGGCGTACTTTTTTGCCTGCGCTTCGCGTATTGTTTTTTCTGATTTTTTCCCGCAGGCGGGAAAATAGCGAAGAAGGCGAATCATTTTGCGTTAGCTGAACATCAAGTTCGACTAACATCTGTTTGTTACCGTCGGGGCTGTTAAATATTTGCTTGATAATTTCCTGTTTGGACAGGTTAACTTGAGTTTTTACCCTTTCTATATCGGCGTCCGCGATAACGTCGCCGTCCTCGTTTATGAGGAAAGACGCGTTAACGCCCATGCCGAAACTTTCGTTAAGGTTTTCGGTTGAGAACAGGACGCACCCGCTTCCTATCCGTATTGGGAAAAACATCGCGGTAAGATACGTCGAACCTTGCGCTTTGTTAAACAGCGGCGAGGCGTTGATAAGAACCGTCTGCCCCAGCGCGGCGTTTTCAAGCATTTTAACGCTGCTGGCGCGGAAATCGTCCGCCAGCTTTGTATCAATTCCCCGTGAAAGAAAAAATTGCCCGTTGGCGAATACCCTGTTTGTCCACGCCGCCGGTTCGGCTGAAGCGTAAAAAATAGCGGCGATCTGCGGGTTCTGCGCGAAGAAATAATCCGCTTCTTCCTGTAACGCCTCTCCCCGCTTCGCTAGAGCCGCCGCGCGGTAGAACGCCAGGGAGAGCAGGCGCATTTTTTCCAGCGTCTGTTCAGTTTCTGCTGCCGCGCGCCGGTTCACCTCGAAGTTATTTTCTTCCGCTGATACTTTAAGGTCTTCCCGCACCAGCCACGACACCAGCGCGGTTATTGAACCTAAGGAGACCAACACGATTATCGAGATAATGGTTATCAGTTTTGCCCCGATGGGAAAACGTACCCTAAAACCTTTGCGCCTTTCTATGATTTTTTTGTCCTTGTTCATTCTATAAAATCCGCCCTTTTATGGTAAATTTTCCATTTTCTCTATTAATTTTAAGAATTGTTAGATAATTTTTCATGCGTGGTTCCACTTAGTTTTGAGGAAAAAATGCAAAAAAAGTGAGAAAAGGGGTGGAAAGGGAGATTTTACATCAAATGCGTGGGATGTCCAAAAAGAATTTTAAACCACGGAGTACACGGAGTTTTTGTACGAAAATCTTTTCTTCCTCCATGTAACTCCGTGCCCTCCGTGGTTATATTCTTACTTAATTGGACAGCCCCGCGGTTAATTTATTTTTTTATCCCCAGCGCGATCCCGTATCCGGCGAAAGCCGTTATAAAATGAAATCATAGGAGGTACTGTTACGTTTACCTTGCCAACAGTCAAACTTTCGTATATATTTAAAACAGAGAGAAAAATGCCGACTAAAACACCAGTAAAAAAGCCGCTTAAAAAACCCATAAAAAAAGTACCCAAAAAGGTTACATGGGACGAAATACAGGAAGGTTTCAAAGAACTTCATGAACTTCAAAAAAAGACCCAGAAAACCCAAGACGAAGCATGGGCGGCAATACGAGAAACCCAACAATCCCTTAAAGAATCCGATTTAAGAACCGAAAAGGCCATAAAAGAAACCCAAAAAAACATAGGCGGTCTTAACAACACATTAGGCTCAATGGTAGAACGCATAATGACCCCCGCCCTTCCCCAAAAATTCAAATCTCTCGGCTTTTCGTTTGATAAAATCACAACTGTACAATGGGCGGCACAAGGCAATATCTACGCCGAATTAGACGGACTACTGGAAAACGGCACACAGGCAATGGTGGTAGAAGTAAAAACCACCCTCGAAATAGAGGACGTAAACGACCATATAAAACGCATGGAAAAAGTACGCAAGTATGCCGATGGCCACGGCGATAAGAGGGAATTTTTAGGGGCGATAGCCGCAATGGTAATGAAGCCCAAGCCAAGAGATTACGCCTTAAATCAAGGTTTTTTTCTTATTGAGCCGTCAGGCGATGATGTCAAGGTTATCAAGCCGGAAGGAAAACCAAAAGTTTGGTAATTACAAAAGATACGTTATCGGTAGCGTATAAATGTCACATAACGGCACTACCAAAAAGTGGTGTCAGTTGCAATTGCGCCTACCCAGGTAGTGCCGCCAATTTCTTGACGACACTACTGAAAAGCGGGGTCACAGTTGCGTTCGCAATTATTCTTACTTAACTAACATTACTACAACCGTAATTACCACAATTGCCGTTGCACCTGTTCGAGCAATTTTTTGTACCAGTGTCGCACTCATTACCCATAAACATATCAAAATTACAGCCGCCATTGCATTTTTGCGAGCAGCTTGCCAGCACGAGTCCGCCGGCCAACATCAGGGCTAGCAAGCCCAAAATCAATAATTTGCTTTTCTTCATGGAAAAGCCTCCTTAACTGTTACCCTTGCCTGCCAAAGTGTAATGCCGTTGGCGGCGGGTAAGGATTCTTATTAACCGTATTTAACAAATGCGTATAATAATTTTAAGAATAGTTAGATAGATTTGTCATGCGTGGTTCCACTTAGTTTTGAGGAAAATTTGTAAAAAAAGGGGGGGGAAAGGGCTGTTTTAGCCTGTTCGTGCCGCAAATTGTTGCCAAATCAGGAGAATTCGAGTATCTGCTACTGGTGCGCCGCCTATGATTGAAGAAGACCTCTCGCAGAGGCGTTGGATCTCAACCGAGCCGCATCCTCTATTCTTTAGCGGCTGATCCTTCTCGTTGTTTTTTTCCTTCGATCAGCCAAAATTTGACTACTGTGCCGTTGCCTTTTTTGGCGATATACTCGTCATAAAACGGCTGTCTTGACTCTCTGTCTATTGTTGTATCGAATATGACATTTGAAAGAAAATTAAGCCTATCATTTCTGTTTTGCCTGACTGTAACGAACACAGCCAGAGCCAATCCCAAAACACCGGTTATCGCCCCAACTGTTGCTAATATACCTTCCATTTCGCCCTCCTGTCCCGTAAAAGTGAATTTAATTATAGCATACCTAGGAGCGGCTTGCAAGGAATAAAAAACCTACGCTCACTCCGTTCGCTACGGTGCAGTGCGGTCAAATTATTCTTTTTATCCCCAGCGCAATCCCATACC
This sequence comes from Treponema sp. R8-4-B8, assembly GCF_054786175.1. Lineage (NCBI taxonomy): Bacteria > Pseudomonadati > Spirochaetota > Spirochaetia > Treponematales > Treponemataceae > Treponema > Treponema sp. R8-4-B8. The sequence continues at coordinate 10,650 of NZ_BDHE01000481.1, read as the reverse complement.
CTGCGAAAGCCGTTATAAGGCGGTCGATTATGTTGACGGGAATCCGTGACAGTATTTCCGCCAGAACCGCAGGAATATTTTTGCCGAACATGGTGGCGGTTAAATCCGCCGTAGACCACTGTTTTACCGAAAGGTTGGGGTCTATGCTTTGAATAAAAGAGGCAATGACGCCGCCTAAAACGCTTATGACAAGGCAGAGGCAAAATGAAAGAAGGATAAGGACGATCATCAGATTTATCGCTTCCGCCAAACGGCGGCTTGAGGGTTTTTGGCTTGTTTCAGGCGGTCTATTGGACAGGCTTAACTCGCGTGGGAAAAAGCGGATAAAGAGCCACGTTACCAGAGCGGTAGCCATGTTGCAGATAGCAAACAGATAGCCTTCCCAACCTGAAAAATAGATCGTAGACTCGATTATGTTGGTTAGCGCCCCGGTCAATAAACCCCAAAAAAGCCCGCCCGCCAGAGTGAGGCTTACTGTCAGAATGGTGTCCAGATAGAGGGGAAGCCCGGCCCGTCTTGCGAGTGCGTGAATGGCGATATTCAAAAATGCCCCCGCAAGACAAAGAACCGACAATGTAACCGTTTTACGCATGCCTCATTGTATCATAATTTTACAAATTGAAAAATAGCATAAAATACTTTACAGTAAAGACATGCCGTTAGAATTCGCTGAAAGCGCCGCAGCCTTACCGGGCGAACTTGGAATGTATATCCGTCTGGTGTGGCTCTTTGTGTTTATCATTACCGTCCTCATGCTCTGCCTTTGTTATCTTTTTATTTCCATGCGCCGCGCCGACGAGCGAGAAGCCCAAAGCCGCGCCTTTTCACATTTGGCGGTTGAAGGTCTGGAAGCGGAACGGCGGCGGGTTTCCCGCGAACTCCACGATACGGTCCTTCCGCTGGTCAGGGACGATGAAGTGTCCGCCCTTATCCGATCCATCTGCATGGAATTGATGCCGCCCGATTTTACCCGTCTTTCCCTTAACGATTCACTTTCGGAACTTTGCCTGCAATTTATCAAGCGCACCGGAATTGAGTGCGCCTGTTCGATAGAGGACGGTCTTTCTTTTTCTGCTTACAGGCCGGAAGACCAACTGCACATATACCGCATGGTTCAGGAATCTTTTACAAATATAGAAAAACATTCCAAGGCGGGGAGGGCGGTACTGGTCGTCCGGCGTACAGCGGAACATATTTTGATTTGCGTTTCCGATGACGGTATCGGTATACGCAATGTCCCCGGTATTTTTACTGCGGGCGGCGGTTTGGGCATAAGGAGTATTCGCCAACGGGCGGCTATTATGGGAGCAAAGATTGATTTTATCAGCGAAAGCGGCAACGGCCTTATGGTAAGAATTGAATTATACCCCCCCCCCCCCCCCCCCGTCACCCCGCCCCCCATCCCACCTCCTATCTCATGAAAAACCGCCGCATGCAACTGCAGAAGCCCGACGGTGGACGATCGCACGGCGGGGGCGGCAGTGGCACGACGCAATCGAGGGGGGCGGGGAGGGCGGTACTGGTCGTCCGGCGTACAGCGGAACATATTTTGATTTGCGTTTCCGATGACGGTATCGGTATACGCAATGTCCCCGGTATTTTTACTGCGGGCGGCGGTTTGGGCATAAGGAGTATTCGCCAACGGGCGGCTATTATGGGAGCAAAGATTGATTTTATCAGCGAAAGCGGCAACGGCCTTATGGTAAGAATTGAATTATCCCCCCCCCCCCCCCCCGTGCACCCCGCAATTTATGGAGGCTATAATTGACTGAAAAACCGCGCATTGTTATTGTAGAAGACCATCCGGTTATGCGAGAGGGACTTGCGTCTTATTTTAACGGAACAGGCCGCTGGCATGTAATGGGTACCGCATCTACTCTTGCGGGGGCCAAAGAATTACTGTCCGGCGTTCAAGCGGATATCGCATTACTCGACATTCAACTTGAAGACGGCTGGGGTCTTGACGTTATCCCCTGGTATGCTCAGCATACCAAGCTTAAAGATAAATCATCTCCCGTTATGGCGGTATATTCCAGTTTTGACGATTACGCCCATGTAAGCGCCGCCCTTGGCATGGGCGTGAAGGCTTATGTCTGCAAACGCCGCAGCGAGCGTGAATTGGAAGAAGCCCTGCAAAAAGCCCTAAGCGGCGCCGTCTACGTTGACGAAGCGGCGCAGGCGAAACTGCACAATGTAACCGATCTTATAAGCCTGCTTACAAGGCGCGAAATAGAAATAGTGAACCTTGTAAAAGACGGCCTTTCCAACAAACAGATAGCCGCCCGTCTCGGCATAAGCTACCGCACGGTAGAAAGCATCCTCCACTGCGTGTACGAAAAAACCGGCATTAACGCACGATTGGAATTGCAGAAACTGTAATATAAATCGCGAAGACCTCATGCAGGGGCGCAGAGGATAGAGAAAGCGAAATGCTATCCACTAAAATAAATTGACGAAACTCTTTAAAACAGTTATATTATAAAAATAGGAGGTACAAATATGAGTAAATTCATGGTAAACCTGACAGCTATCAACCCAAAGGAAGAACACCGTTGTACGCCGCCTATTGAGGTAATGGTCGATACGGGGTCAGAATTGTCATGGTTGCCAAAGCGGTCGTTATTGGATGTAGGAATAACCCCTCGTGGAAAAAAACATTTCTCAACTGCCACTAATCAAATTGTCGAACGTGACATTGGCTACGCCATACTCACCGCCGAAGGATATTCCACGATTGACGCGGTAGTATTCGCGGAAGACAGTGATATGATGCTTTTAGGCGTGCGGACGCTTGAAGGCTTTAGCGTAATGGTAGACAACATCGGCCACCGTTTTGTCGCCACCACTTCTCTTGCGTGTTAATTAGTGAATAGTATATACTACCCACTAACAACTAATACAAACATCTAGTCAAACACGCGTTTTTAAGATAAAATATACTTATGTTCGATAAATTCATTAAGGCGCTTTTTGGTTCTCAAAATGAGCGGGACTTAAAGGCCCTTATGCCGATACTTCAAAGCGTAAACGCGAAAGAAAGCTGGGCGAAGTCACTCAGTGCGGAGGATTTTCCGCTTCAAACTGACATTTTCCGCGAGCGCTATAAAAAAGGCGAATCCCTAGACAGCATTTTGCCCGAAGCTTTCGCGCTGGCAAGGGAAGCGGGACTGCGTACTTTGGGGGAACGCGCCTATGATACGCAGATTCTCGGCTCCATTGTCCTGCATCTGGGAAAAATCGCCGAGTTAAAAACAGGAGAAGGCAAAACTTTGATGGTCGTCGCCGCGGCGTATCTTAACGCGATACCCGGCGACGGGATTCATGTCGTTACCGTAAACGATTATCTCGCAAGCCGCGACGCGGAGTGGATGATGCCTATTTTTAGTTATCTCGGCATCAGCGTCGGCACGATTCTTTCACACATGGACAATGAGCAGCGCAAGGAAAATTACAGGCGCGACGTTACTTACGGCACAAACAATGAATTTGGTTTTGATTACTTGCGCGACAATATGCACCGCGATATGGAAAGCAGAGTCCAGCGGGGGCATAATTTTTGCATAGTTGACGAAATCGATTCAATCTTAATTGACGAGGCGCGCACGCCGTTGATTATTTCTGGCGCGGCGGAAGACGACACCTATAAATTTGCCGAAGTTGATAAAATGGTAGGCAGTCTTCGTGAAGTTGAAAAAAAAGAAAATGGCGAGTATCCCGATGAGACTCAAGGCGAGACGGTTAAAGGCGATTATAAGTTAAACGAAAAAAATAAAAGCGTTTCTTTTTCCAATCAGGGGCAGGCTACTATCGAGGAATTGCTGAAAAAACGCGGCCTTATTCAAGGGGCGATAGTAGACGAAGAAAATTTTGAGTACATTCACTATTTTACGCAGAGTTTAAAAGCGCATAAACTTTTTCATATCGACGTTGATTATGTCGTGCAAGACGGGCAGGTTCAGATAGTCGATGAATTCACGGGGCGCATATTGCACGGCAGGCGTTATTCTGACGGGCTTCATCAGGCTATTGAAGCTAAGGAACGGATTAAAATCGCCCAGCGCAACAGGACTCTGGCTACTATCACTTTTCAGAATTATTTCAGGCTGTACAAAAAAATCTCCGGCATGACGGGAACGGCGGATACTGAGGCTGTGGAGTTTGACAAAATTTACAAGCTTTCCGTCGTTGTCGTTCCCACCAACAAGCCTGTCGTCCGTAATGACGAGAACGATTTAGTCTACCTTGCCGAATCCGATAAATACAAAGCGTTATGCGATGAAATAGCCGAGGCTAATAAAAAAGGCCAGCCCATGCTTGTAGGAACGGTCTCCATAGAAAAGTCCGAGAAAATTTCTTCCCTGCTGACCCGCAGGGGGGTGCGGCATGAAGTGTTAAACGCAAAAAATCACGCGCGGGAAGCTCTTATCATTTCGGAAGCGGGAGCGAAAGGTTCCGTTACTATAGCGACTAACATGGCGGGGCGCGGGACTGACATTAAATTGGGGGGGAATCCCGAACATCGCGCGAGAAGACGCGCCGGAACAAACGCTACGGAAGAACAGTACGCGGCGATTTACAAAGACGAATTGGAAAAATGGAAAAAAGATTATGAAGAAGTGAAATCCCTCGGCGGGCTTTATGTAATTGGAACCGAACGACATGAAAGCAGGCGTATCGATAACCAGCTTCGAGGTCGTTCGGGGCGGCAGGGGGATCCAGGGAAGAGCAAATTCTTCATTTCTATGGACGACGAGCTAATGCGCTTATTCGGCGGGGAGCGCATGAAAAACATCATGTCAAAAATCGGGATGTCGGGCGGAGACGCCATTAACCACCCGATGTTGAATAAAAGCATAGAAAACGCCCAGAAAAAAGTAGAGGAGCGCAACTTTGAAATCCGCAAGCACCTTTTGGATTATGACGATGTAATGAACCAACAGCGTAAATTTATTTATGAGCAGCGCGACGAGATACTTGTTGACAATGATTTAAAGAAACGCGTAAACGACGCGACGGCGGATATTATCGGCGACTATATTGACGAGTTTAACCAATCCGCGAGAAACGATCAAAACGAAGCGTATAAAGATTTAATCGAAAAGCTTCGCGCGAAATTCGGCTATACGCTTGTTCTTGATTCCGCGAGCAAAGAATATAAAAATCCCGAAATATTGGAAAAGCGGATAATTGCCGATCTTGAACAGGATTTGATTAACAAAGAAAACCTTATCGGACATGATTACCTTAATTTAATAATCCGTGACAATTATTTAAGCGTGATAGACCGCAAGTGGCTTGATCACCTTGAAAACATGGAAGCGTTACGCGAAGCCGTGTACCTGCGCCATTACGCGCAAAAAAATCCGCTGACGGAATACAAAGTAGAAGGTTTTCAGATTTTTGAAGAAATGATCGAAGACATAAGGCAGGAAATAGCTTCCCGCCTTCACCTGATACGCATTCAAATCGCGGAAGGGGGGCCGCGAAGACCGGTAAGCCGTTCAATCGGCGCGAACCAGTCGGCAAGCCACAGCAGCATGGGTTCTTTCGCGGGCGCGAGACAAGGCTCTTCCGCTTCAACCGGCTCTCCTATGGACAAGGCAAGCCGTCCTGACGGCGCGACCGTAGTGCGAAGCCATCCAAAGGTTGGCCGTAACGATCCTTGCCCATGCGGCAGCGGCAAGAAGTACAAGATGTGCCATGGCAGGTAAAAATTTCGCGTCACGGACGCTGTTAATAATTTTTATCGCTTTTCTGTTTTTATCCTGTGACGGCTTATTTATAATAAATGATAATTTATCAGGTAATTTTTGGGCTAACAATAAGACGACAGGTAAAGATTATAATGTAAAAGCCGAGTTGCTTTTTGAAGGCGTTCATTGCAAGGTATGGGCGGAAACAGGCGGCGGCGTCAGTAAAACGCAGGCGAAATATATTGCCGACAAATATGACAAAAAAATCTATGGGCTTATGATAAGCGCCTTTAGCATTGAAAATCCAGAATATGATAACAGAAAAATCTCTGATATTATGGCTCTTGCGGATTATATAGGCGATAGTGACGGCAAACTCTGTATTCTTCTTTTGGATATAAAAGATGATTATCAACCCGGCAAAAATGAATCTTATATCGCCGGTTATTTTTGGAATGGTAATTTTTATAGTTCCGCAAAAGTACCAGGATCAAATCAACGCGATATGATCTATATAGATACTAATCCCGGAATGAGAAATATTGAAAATATTTTTACCACTCTTGCTCATGAAATGCAGCATATGATGAACTTTGTTACAAGAGTAGAAAGAAATTCAGATGAACTTATGGACACATGGATTGACGAAGGGCTTTCATCCGCAGCGGAATATATTGTTAGCGGGCAACATTCATTAGACAGGATAGACTGGTATAATAAAAATGGCGACAGCAGTATTAATGTTAAGGGATTAATTGATCAAGGCAATAATTTCTTTGTTTGGGGTAACCATACGACGGATAGAAATCCATATCCAATATTGGATGATTACGCGACAGTTTACCTTTTTTTCCAATGGCTTAGGATTCAAAAAGGAATAAGCGTATACCGTAATATTATTTCCTCAAATTATTGCGATTATCGTGCGGTGGCAGAGGCGATGGGCGAAGACTGGGATACTTTGCTTAAAAACTGGATGGCGGCTAACTATATAAATAACAGTACCGGGACTTACGGTTATAAAGGCGATATTTCAATTATCGCCCATACGGCGCCCGCTGGAAAAACTCAAGTCGTCCTTTATCCGGGAGAAGGCGTTTACAGTTTGACGGACGCGGGTGACGCGATACCGCCTCAAGGCGCGAATATTAGATATGCCGGACTTGATAAGGCTGCCGTAACAGTGAGTGACAGCGCTGTCTTTGCCGCTGGAGCGTTGCTTACCTATAATATAAATACCGAATTGGCCGGTTTGGGCAGCGCCGCGGAAACAGGAACAACAACCGGTAAAGCGGCAAGAGTAAACATAACGCCCATGGGCAGGTCTGCGGCTCCTTCGTACGGCGGTCCTTACCGTATAGGGGCGGGCGACATACATCCCCAAAACGGACAAAAAAGAGATTTTACTTCGTGGAATTTTCAAGATAAATAAGAGGAGCCGCTATTGTTAAACGCGAGACGGTATTTATTTTTTTATGTTTTTCTGCTAACGTTTGCCCCAATTGTTTTTTCATTGGGAGGAAAGGAAAAAAACAAAGAGCCGTTAGCTGTCATTCAGGTAACCGGAATAGTTAGGCTTACAGGAAACGCCAATTTCCCCGAATTAATTATATCCGATTCTGAAAAGTCATGGGTTGTAGTAAAAGAGGAAATGGATAAATTGCATGACCTTCAGTACAGGACGGTAACTGTAGAAGGAGAGGAAACTGTTACGGAATTATATTTTGCGAACGGTCTAAGCGCTGGTTTGCGCAGAGAATTGCGGAATATTAAGTTAATCGCGATTCTGCAATAGTAAGGCGCAGAGAAGAATTGAAGAAGAACCTCTCGCAAAGGCGCAGAGGCGCAAAGTTATTGTTTGTAGGATCGTCGTTTTTACATCAAGATATGTAGTCAGACTTATATATCTTGCTCAACAATGAGCTACCGGACGAAAACTTTGCGCCTTTGCGCCTTGGCGAGTAAAATTTGGGAATAAAGTTTTAGATGTTACTGATTAATAGCTTCCCGTGTCATCAAATCGCACATTTCATTGTATTCATTGCCGGCGTGCCCTTTGACCCACTCCCACTTTAGGGGAAACTCGCTTGAAAGTGAATCCAGTTCTATCCACAAATCCTGATTTTTTACCGGTTTTTTATCGGCGGTTTTCCAAGCGTTGCGTTTCCAATTGCGTATCCATTCAGTAATTCCCTTCTGCACGTATTGTGAGTCCGTTATTACCGCCGCCTGGCGCGGGACATCCGTCATCGTTTTAAGGGCGCGTAACGCCATGATGACCGCGGTTAATTCCATCCTGTTGTTGGTCGTCTCTTTTTCCGCGCCTTTCTCTTTGGCGATTACCTGCTCTCCCTGAAAAGTCTGCCGCACCATGACATAAGCCCACCCTCCGGGACCAGGGTTGCCCAAGCATCCGCCGTCAGTATAAATTTTAAAAGACGCGTCTGTCATTTTACCGCCTGTCTTTACAGATTCGCCGTTTGGCGCCATTTTTCTATCCTGTCCCACGCCGCGTTTATCTTCGCTGACTTTTCCGTAGCCTTTTTGTAATTGCCTTCGTGCCCTACGTGACGGTCGGGGTGGTGGAGTTTTAATAAATTTTTATACGCTGTTTTGCAGGTTTCGTTATCCGCGCCGAATTGGACTCCCAGCAAATCAAAATCAGGGCGTAATTCTTCTGGCGGCAGTTTTACGCCGGAAGGCCTTGCCGTCTGCCGATCTGTATTCGCTTCTTTTTCAAAACGGTACTCTTTACGGTTCAGGTAATCGTCCAATTCTTCGTAAGCCGCGTCGTAATCGGGATCGCCTGTCGATCTAAACCGCCCCGCTGTCTCATCGCTAAAGTCGTTGAAGTAACTGTTAATGATAGTTCCTAACCTGTCAAAAATGCCCATGCTCTCCGCCGTTATTTTATCAAAGTTGCGAGCATCACCGCTTTTATTGTGTGTTTGCGGTTTTCCGCCTGATCCCACGCCCTGCTTTGTTTTCCGTCAATCACGTCGGCTGTAACTTCTTCGCCCTTAACCGCAGGCAGGCAATGAAGAAAAATAACGTCGCTTTTGCCCGTCATATCCATCAATTTTTGGTTTACCTGATACGGGCTTAAAAGTCTTACCCTCTCCGCCTTTTGATCTTCCTCGCCCATCGAAGTCCATACGTCGGTGTACAAAGCGTCCGCGTTCTTTACCGCTCCTAAATCGGGGGTTACAGTTATAACCGCGCCCGACGTTTTAGCGAGCGCATTGCACTTTTGCAAAAGTTCGCTGTCGGCGTTTAATTGCGGCGGCGTTATTACCGTAAAATTTGTCCCCAATTTGGCGCAGATTATCATCAACGATCTTGCCACATTATTGCGCCCGTCGCCCACATAGCAAAGAGTCAGTCCCTTTAAAGCGCCAAAATTTTCCTGCAAGGTTAAAAAATCCGCCAAAGCCTGAGTAGGGTGATCAATGTCGGTCAGTCCGTTATAAACTGGAACCTGTGAATATTTCGCCAGTATTTCGGCGGTTTCCTGTTTAAAACCGCGGAATTGAATCGCGCTGAACATTCTGCCAAGGACGCGGGCTGTATCTTCCAGCGCCTCTTTTACTCCAAGGTGGATGTCCGCGGAGGAGAGGAATACGGGGTGTCCGCCTTCTTCGCCAAAAGCGGTCTCAAAGGCGCATCTTGTGCGGGTGGAACGTTTTTCAAAGAGCAAGGCGAGAGTTTTTCCCTCAAAACGCCTGAATTTCTTCCCTTTTTTTGCCTCCATTTTAACTTTCATGGAAAGCTTCAATAAATACTCAATTTCCTGCTGGGTATAATCCAAAAGTGTAAGAAATGACCTTCCAAATAACGATACAGACACGCTAAACCTCCTTAGTGAAAATTCACCCACAGGGGTGAAAACACTGTATAAAGATCGACTATTTTTTTTCATTATAGTATAATATGATATGTTTAGTAAGCCATAAACAAAGAAAAAGGAGCGAAAAGGATGAATCAAGATATTATTGAAAGGGCGAAAGATTATATTTCCAGAGAAAAAGACGCGTCTTTTAAACAGGAAGTTGAAAAACTTTTAAACGACGGCGGGGAAGCCGCGCAGAAGGAGCTTGAGGACCGTTTCTACCAGCATCTGGAATTCGGCACGGGCGGCCTTCGCGGGGTTATCGGCGGCGGCTATAACCGCATGAATACCCTCGTGGTAAAAAGCGCGACACAGGGGCTTGCCACCTACATTATTAAAACATTCCCCCAGAAAGCCGCAAAGGGTGAGTTAAAAGCGGTAATCGCCTTTGACAGCCGCCACTATTCGGCGGAGTTTTCGCTTGCCTGCGCCCTGATATTTGGGGCTAACGGCATAAAGACTTATCTCTTTTCATCACTGCGTCCCACGCCGGAGTTGTCATTCGCTATTCGCCATCTTCACTGTGATACGGGCATAGTCGTAACCGCGAGCCACAACCCGCCGCAGTACAACGGCTATAAAGCGTATTGGAACGACGGCTCTCAGGTTATTCCTCCGCATGACGTGGGTATTATAGAAGAAGTAAACAATGTTAAGGATATAAAAGAAATTTCAAAACAGGAAGCTCTGGACAAGGGGCTTCTGGAAATAATTGACAAAGAGGTTGACGACGCGTATCAGGCGATGGTCAAGTCGCGCCTTTTCAGGCCTGCGCTTATTAAAGAAAAAGCTGGTGAAGTAAAAATTGTTTACACCCCTTTGCATGGCACGGGCGCGATGCACGTAGAGAGAGTTTTGGGAGACCTTGGATTAAAAGTGATTACAGTTCCCGAACAGCGGGAAGGAAACGGCGATTTCCCCACAGTGGCGTTCCCCAATCCAGAAGAAGCCGCCGCGCTGGACATGGCGATTAAACTCGGTACCAAAGAAAAAGCCGACGTAGTAATGGCTACCGACCCCGACGCCGACCGATTCGGCATTGCCGTACCTAATAAACAGGGCGGCTTT
>NZ_BDHE01000480.1:0-108019 GCF_054786175.1 Treponema sp. R8-4-B8 | reverse complement strand
AGAAACGATATTTAATAAATATATTCAAACAAAATTGAATATAAAAATTAAAGACACCGGCAATGCAATGACATATTCTGAAATAAAATCATTCAATAAAAGTATAAATATAAAAGAATTAAAAGATTATAGGGTAAAGGTCGGAAAATCTACGCAAAAAATAATTAAAGCTATTAGATTTAGTGATATAAAAAGAAAAGTTGAAAAAGAACAGCTTGAAAGAATAAAACAAAATGGAGGCGTAACAAGCAATCCAAAATCAATCTGGTTATTGGATTTTTGGGGAAAGAAAAGCATACTTGGATTAATAAATATGCCTATAACACGTCATCAAATTGTTCACTTAAATGATTGTTTTATGATAAAACAAAAGTATAATAAATAAAGAGGAAAAAACTGTAGTTGGAAAGAAGGTCCTATTTTTGCAAAACAAATGGAACAAAATAAATTTACCGAATGGGAAAGAGTTTTTGTGGTAATTGATCAAAAATATAACTATCACTATATCGAATGTCAGCTTTGGAAAAAAAATTATCAATTTAGTTAGAAATAAAATAGTTAAAAATGATCAAAAATGTTCATTTAATTATTTTTGAATTTGATAAATTCCTGTTATAAGGAGAATTAAAATGCTATACACGCAAGGAAAAACGGATTGTAAGCCAAGCGAGGTTGGCTATGATGAAAAACGGCTTGACGTGCTGAACAGCCACTTGCAGCGCGTCATTGATGACGGCGAGATACAATGCGCTACCTACTGCATATCACGAATGGGAAAGATTTTCGCTCATGGCGGAGTGGGGAAAAAGTCTTTCCGTAAGGACGATAATACTCCGGTTCAGCCTGATTCTACAAGATATGTAGCCTCTATTACCAAGGTATTTACGGCAGTCGCCATAATGAAACTTGTCGAAGACGGCTATACGCGGCTGGATGTTCCGGTGGGCGAAATTTTGCCGCAATTCAATACGCCGTCTTATAACGGCGTTACGCTGTTTCAACTTTTAACCCATACTTCAGGTTTGCACGCGGACGGCGGTTGTTTTGAAAACAAATACCAAAGCAACTACTGGAAATTGATAGAAGACGCATACAATCTTTGCAAGCCCGCTAAGAAAAAAGATTTTGACTGGCTAACAGCCGCTTTAAGCACAATCGGCAACGGCTTTAGAGTCAAGCCCGATACCGAGTGGGCATATTGCAGTTTTGGTTTTGTCATTCTTGGAGCGGTTATCGAAAAATTAACCGGAATGTCAGCTCACAAATTTATCGAGGACAATATCTGCAAACCGTTGGGTATGAAGGACACGTCTTTTGACGTAACGGTGGAAATGGCAAAGCGGTATATCGTTTCGGATGAAGAGCTTGAAAAATACGTAAACGCCACGATAAACGGAACTTATGAGCCTCAATGGATTGGAGAAATACTAAATATTCCCGGTACCGGGGGCGGTCTTAATTCGACGGTTTACGATTTAAACCGTTTTGGGAACATGACGCTCTTTGGCGGCACGTTAAACGGCGTGCGCATCCTTGGCAGGAAAGCAATGGAAAAAATGACAAACATTGTCAGCGCTCTTCCTAATTTTTGCTGGAACGCAAAAGAAAAAGAACGGTACTACGGCGTCGGTTTTGACATGCGAAACGGTCCCGCCTTTACATTCTCCCAAGGCACTTTCATGCATGAAGGTTCTGGAGCGTGTTCTCTGTACATTGATCCGAAAGAAGAGCTTGTCGCCGCGTGGATTGTCCCGTTCGCGAAAGAAGGCTGGTTCTCACGGGCGCTTTTCAACGTACATAATATTATTTGGTCGGGATTGATATAAAAAGGAACGTTACGTGAACAAGTTTAAACAAAAACTCGACACATGCAAAGCGATAGCGTTTGCTACAATTAAAGAGTATTTAGTTTATCGTTCTCACATGATGATTTCGATCTTTGTTGGTCCCGTTTACTTTATCGTGCAGTACTTTACTTGGACTGCCGTTTACAGCGGTGATGGGGTAATAAGGGGAATCGAGTATTTGCAGATAATCCGTTACTTTGGCATAATGACGCTGATTGGTTACATGACATGGGATTCCGCTGACTGGAATTTGTCCATGTTAATACGCACTGGCAAATTTTTAACATTCGCTCTCCGTCCGATTCATCACCCCTTTTTCGCCCTCTCTCAAAAAATTGGACACCGGGTGCTAGGAACCCTTTTAGAAGCCTTACCCTGCGCCATAATATTTACCCTGCTATTCAAAGTTAATATGATGCCGTCCAGCATACCATGGACCGCGCTTTCGATACTTATCGCCTATTTTATTTTCTTTTATATAAGCTACATCATAGGCATAGCGTCATTTTGGATTGTTGATTCTGAGGGGTTACGCCATTTTTACAATATTCTTTCCGGAGTATTTTCAGGCGCTTTTATTCCCCTTACTTTTTTCCCTAAGCCATTGCAAATTATTCAATTTTTTCTGCCCTTCCAGTACACGTCTTATGTTCCTGCGATGGTATTTATCGGGAAATACACGTTAGGTGATATTGAATTATCAATTCCAGCGGTGGTAGGTCTTCAGGCTTTGGCGCTTTTATGTTTATTCCTTGTATCCGAATTTTTGTACAGTTTGGCTATGAAAAAGTTCACGGCGGTTGGAGCGTGAATAGTGGATAGTGATTAATAGTTAGAAAATTAGTGATTAGGAATTGAAAATGAAAAGATTTTTGGGTATTTATAAAACTTGTATAACAACTGCAATGTCTAGGGCGTTGATCTACAGGCTTAATTTTGCGCTTTCAATGTTAATATCATTGTGTTATAACTTGCTGTTTCCTTTAACGACAATACTAATTTACAATTCGGGAGCAAGTTTTCCCGGGTGGAATTTTTACGAAGTTTTATTAATACAATCTATTTTTACACTTTCGATGGGGCTTGCGTGCGTCGTATTCAATAATGTGTTATGGTCAACAATGCAGTACATACGGGAAGGCAGTTTTGAAGTCGTCCTTTTACGCCCAATGAACCCGCTTTTCTTTTTAATCGCGACCAATTTTGACACTGGAAGTATCGGGCTTATAATCGGCGGCGGCGTAATGTTCGGCATTGCGATAGCGCACGCAGACTTTGTTTCGCTTGCCGCTATCGGTCAATTTTTACTGTTATTCGCGGGAGGATTCGCCGTAATGAGCGGGTTTCAAATGATTATGGCGGCAACATCTTTTAAGTGGGTAGGAAATTCGCGCTTACCTGACATTTTAGACAGCATACTGGGATTTGGGAAATATCCGCTGTCTATTTTTCCACGGACAATAAAAACGCTTGCGTCATTTATTATCCCTGTAGGCATGATTGGCTTTTATCCCGCAAGCGCGTTATTGGGACGGCTTGAGCCGTTTGTATTAATTGCGGTTATCCCGTGCGTACTGTTCATGTGCTTAGGAATATGGCTGTATCAATATATGATCAAAGAATACGAAGGAGTCGGCGGCTGATGAGTATAATAAAAGTTAATAATCTTGTTAAAACTTATACCACTTTCAAACGAGGAAGCGGCGTGAAGGAAACTTTGCGGAGTTTTTTCAAAAGGGAAAAAGTCATTGTCAACGCTGTTGATGATATTACGTTTACAGTTAAAGAAGGCGCTATCTGCGGAATGTTAGGCCCTAACGGGGCGGGCAAATCCACCACGATAAAAATGCTCTGCGGAGCGCTCTACCCTACTTCAGGGGAAATTAACGTTATGGGATACTCGCCCAGCAAAGAACGCAAAAGGTATGTGCGGGAAATCGGAGCGGTATTCGGACAGCGTTCCCAGTTAATCTGGGACATTCCTCCGATTGACAGTTTCAACATGAACCGGGCAATATACGGGATAACTCAAGCGTACTACAAATCGCGACTTGATGAATTAACCGAAATGTTTGAGGTTAAAGAAGTCATGCACAAACCGACAAGGGTTCTGTCTCTCGGCGAGCGAATGAAGTGTGAATTTATTATGGCAATGCTCCACAAGCCGAAAATTGTCTTCTTGGACGAGCCTACAATCGGGCTTGACGTTATAGCAAAGGCAAAGATCCGTGAGTTTATCCTGAACATTAACAAAACAGGCACAACTTTTATTCTTACCACCCACGATTTGGAAGACGTAAAACAACTTGCCGATAATGTGATAGTTATAAACCACGGGAAAAAGGTCTTTGATGACACATTGCAAAAATTACAGTTAAATCTTGGGGAGAAAAAGATTGTCGAGCTTACGCTTGAACAGCCGTTTGACAATGAGGCGGTTCTTCCCGACAACGTAAGGGTACTTGAACAAAAATCACCGCTGGAAATAACTTTAGAAGTTGACGCTTCAAAAATTGCAATCGGCGATTTTATTAAGTTTCTTTCAAGCAGGATTGCGTTATCTGACATTGCAGTAAAAGAACTGCCAATGGAAGAGATAATCACGCAGATTTATAATGAAAATAAGTAAAATACATGACAAATTCAATAACTTTATCAATTTTATCGTAATTATCGCGAAATAGACGATGTTTTATTGTCGCTTACCGCAATAGTATCTGTTGTATTAATGGCACATACTACCATTATATTTATGAATTATGCTTAAAATTTTAATAAAAGTGAGAATTTCAGTATTTTTAACTATACGCATGTATAGCATAAAAGAATAATAATTTTATATTGACAAAACAATAATAATTTTGTAAATTGTATATTATATTAGTGAAATTAATTTTTGTATTAACAAAAAGCATTAATTTAGGAGTTATTAAATGGCTAAAGACATTAATTCGCGTAAAAAAGTTCTCTTGGTTGATGATGATGAGATTCATCTTTCTATCACTGAATTGTCGTTAAAAGATGAATATGATGTATTTATGCTTAAATCAGGTGAAGAAGCATTAGAATTTTTAAATAAAAGCCAGATTATTCCGGATTTAATAATGCTTGATATTTTAATGCCTATAATGGACGGTTGGATAGTATTCGATAGAATTAGTGATATTGCGGCTTTAAAATTCACTCCAATAATGTTTTATACGTCATTGGAAGAAGAGAATGCGAAAGAAAGAGCGTATGAGCTTGGCGCGTTTGATTACATTACTAAGCCTTGCGAGCAGTCAATTTTACTAAACAGAATAAGCGAAACGTTAAAGAAAGCTGAACAGAAAAAACAGCAGTACGGCATATAACGAGGCTTATCAGTCATCGATTGTTTTTATCATATTTTTCTTCCCCATTAAATATGACTTTGTAATAAACATTTCGATAACTTTTTTTGCGTCATCACTGCTTTTATTAAAAACCTTGTTTGATAAAACAGCCAATTCTTCTACAATTTCAGTAGAATCAATTTTTTCTTTAAGTTTTTCCAAATTCATATTTTCCCCATGATTTTATTTAATGGAAGTATACTATAAAATTTTAAAAAATCTGTCAATATGTCGAATTGTCCTGACTGCGGCGATTTTATTAAAGTATTGGCGCAAAACCGCCTTTAAAACGGTTATTACCGTTTCCGGTACTCCTCATAAACGTCAATCATTCTTCTGATAAAATTATCAACTGAATAAGTCCTTGATATTTCTTCGGAGCGTTTTCCCATTTTTACTTTTTTATTCTTATCTGATAAAATATCAATGGCCTTCTCCCACATCATTTTATCATTTTCTACAGCCCAGCCGTTATCGCCGTTTACTACCATTCCTTCAATGCTTGGATCGGCGGCGGCAACAATGGGAAGCCCCGCCGCCATCGCTTCGATAAATGTAATCGGGTGAACTTCACTGTGCGACGCGCTCATAAAAATATCCGCCGCCGTGTAAACCTGGCGTATTTCGTCCGGCCAGCGCAGATACCCGGTAAACACGACTGAATTCGCAAGACCCGTCTCGTAACATTTTTCCTGCAATGATTTTTTATCAGGACCGTCGCCTACAAGCATCAATTTAACATTATTTCTGCGCGAATGAAGCTCCTTAAAATTTTCGATTAGCGTTACAATATTTTTTTCGCTTCCCAACCGTCCTACAAAGACGATCAATTCATCGTCA
Organism: Treponema sp. R8-4-B8; assembly: GCF_054786175.1. NCBI lineage: Bacteria > Pseudomonadati > Spirochaetota > Spirochaetia > Treponematales > Treponemataceae > Treponema > Treponema sp. R8-4-B8. Next base: position 101,958 of record NZ_BDHE01000480.1, on the reverse strand, counting down.
TCTGTAATATTGTGCGTCTTTCGAAAATTAATTGAATCCTTGTTTATATTTTCTGAATGTTCATAAAAAAGCGAAAGATCAATCCCGTTTGGAACTATATGTATCGGCATAGGCAGCTTTATTTCTTCAAGAAAATTTTTTATTTTTCTTGAAGGCGCTATTATGCACTTTTGACTGCGTAAAATCTGACGAAAATACGCGCCCAAATTTTTTCTAAAATAAAGCTCCAAAAGGAACGGCGTATAATTTAAATAGTCCTTATAAAAAGTGTGCATGGTATGAATCGAGGGAATTTTAAGTTTGCGGCTTACAATACGCGAGGCAAGATACAGGCTGAACTCCGTATGCGCGTGAATAATGTCAATGTTAAGGGATCGGACTTTTTTTATCACCTGCTCGGCGATAAAAAAACCTATCCGATGCTGAGGTTCATTTTTAAATTGAATTGACGAGCTTGTGCGAAAAACATTTTTTTCTTCCGCCGCGTCAGGATGATGGACTGTAAACACATAGACATTATGCCCCTGTTTTTCCAATTCAGTCTTGAGCGTCCTAACAACCGTAACAACTCCGTTCACTTGAGGAGTATAACAATCGCTAAAAAGAGCTATATTCACGCCATTATTATAAACTATTTTAATATTTCAAGCAAGAATGAATTACAGAACGCTCTGTAAAAATTGCCTTGTTCTGTCGTTTGAGGGGTTGGTAAATAACTGTTCGGGAGTGCCAATTTCCAAAATGGAGCCTTCAAACATGAACACTACCCTATTTGCCACTTCTCGCGCAAAGCCCATTTCATGGGAAACTACAAGCATCGTCATGCCGCCTGAGGCAAGCTGTTTCATGACTGCCAGTACCTCGCCGACTAGTTCGGGATCAAGGGCGGATGTCGGCTCATCAAAGAGCATTATTCTTGGCTCCATGGCAAGCGCGCGGGCAATCGCTACGCGCTGCTGCTGACCGCCTGAAAGCTGCGAAGGGTACGCGTTAATTTTATCGCTTAAACCAACCCGCTCAAGTATCTGCTCGGATTTTGCCCGCGCCTGAGAAAGGGGCAGTTTGCGGACATTGTGAGGAGCTAGCATCACGTTTTCCAGCGCGGTTCTGTGGGGGAAAAGATTAAAACGCTGAAAAACCATTCCCACTTCCAAAAGAATTTTATTCCGCTCGTCATTGTGCATTTTTACATTATTGACTCCGTTATGGCAGTCAAAAAGCAAATTGTCTTCGATAAATATTTGCCCCTCGTCAATAGTTTCCAGCCTGTTAAGGGTGCGAAGATACGTCGATTTGCCCGCGCCGGACGGCCCGATTATGCACACAACTTCACTTTGTTCAACAGTTAATGAAACTTTTTTTAACACCTCAAGCGGCCCGCGCCCGTTACTGCCATGAAAAGTCTTGTTTATTTCTACGGTTTTTATCATTGACATAACAGGCTCACTCGTACACCGAATATTTATTTTCCGCCTTACGGAAGACATAAGAGAATACCGCCGTGATGATCAAATACAGAATCATGGCGGGAATGTATACAAGAGCCGATCTTGTGGAGCCTTCGATATTCCTTGTAGCCTTCGTAATGTCAACTAACGCAATCATGGAAACCAAAGAAGCGTCTTTCAGCATCATGATAAATTCATTGCCGACAGGGGGAATTAATCTGCGGATGGACTGGGGGATGATTACAAGGCGCATTGTTTGCGCGTAAGATAATCCCAATGCGCGGGAAGCTTCAAACTGCCCTTTATCGATGCTTTGAATCGCCGCCCTGATTATTTCCGCGCAGTAAGCGCCCGCGTTTAGCGAGTAAGCGATAAATGCCGCAAGGAAGCGGCTGTTAATTGTCAGCGCCGGAAGAATCATTGGAAGAGCGTAATAAACAAAATAGAGCTGCATTAAAAGCGGAGTCCCCCTGAAAAAGAACACGTATGCGCTGCAAATTTTATTTATTACTATATTCTTTGACATCTTCCCCAACGCCAAAAAGAGGCTGAGAATAAGCCCGGCGCTGACAGCCGATACCGTCAGCGCGATAGTTACTCTAGCGCCTCTTAAAAGCTGGGGCGTCCATGAAAAAACAATTGTTCTTAAAGTTTCCATTAACCTTTATCGCCGTACCGGTGAAACCAGATCCATTCCATTAAAAATTTCTTTTGATATTTTCAACATGGTTCCTTCCGCGAAAAGTTCATCCAGCGCCTTGTCTATCGCCTGAGTTAAAGCGTCGTTTCCATTCCTCATACAAACGCCGAACTCTTCCTCTCCGCCCTGCCAGACAATTTCATAGAAGTCAGAGCGCGCTACATATTCATAAGCGACCAGAAGATCGGTCATGATGGCATCCACGCGGCCAAGGCGCAGTTCGTCAAAACAGTACATTACTTTGTCATATTCATAAGGCGTAAACAGCAACCCGCTTTCCGCTAGTTCCGTCATGTAACTGTCGGACGTTGTTTCTTCCTGATAAGATACGCCAAGCCCCGCAAGGTCCTCTGGAGAGCGCACTTTATACTTTGAATCCTTAGGCATAACAATGGCTAAGGTATTTTGAATATACGGTTTGCTGAAATTATGCGCCGCAAGCCGCGCGGGATTGATTGTCACCGAGGAGATAATACAGTCAAACTTCTTTGTATTAACCGCGGCAAAAATACCATCCCATGCCGTATCCACAAACTGAACTTCAAGCCCCATTTTTTGAGCGAGAGCCTTACTAAAGCTTACGTCAAAACCAATGGGAGTAACGCCGTCATCCGCCATATATTCCATTGGGGGATAACCAATCTCCATACCGACCATTAAAACGCCTTTTTTAATCGTCATACTGCCCGAATCTTTTGAACAGCCGGCGAATAAAACCGCGACAACCGCTAAAACAGAAAAAACAACCGCAATCTTTTTCATTTATTTACCCCTTAAAATCATTGAATTCCTTATAATTTATAGTAATCTGTTAATAATGTCAAGATAAATTTGACGAAGGTTGCCCTAGAAAAATTTTCAGTTTATAATGAAAAAAGAGGTAATTCATGGATAGATCAACATTATTTAAGCTGTCTTCAGGCTTATATGTCATCGGTACAAAGGACGATGAAAAAAAATCGCAAACAGGATTCGCCGGCTGCGTTGTCAACACTGTGGTACAGGCGACCTCAAAACCTGTAACCTTGACAATCTGCGTCAATAAGGATAATTATACGAATCCTTGCATAAAAAAAACAAACGAATTTTCCGTCTCGATTTTATCTGAAAAAATTAAAGAAAGCACTATAGGACTTTTTGGCTTTTCAAGCAGCAGGGAAAAAGACAAGTTCTCCGAGATTCCTTTTGGCCTAACGCCTTCCGGCATGCCATACATAAAAGAAGGCGCGACGGGATACATTCAATGTAAAGTACTCGGCTTTACAGATAACTATACCCACACGATTTTTATCGCGGAAGTTCAGGAAGCCGAAAATCTATCAAATGACCCGCCTATGACTTATGATTATTATCATAAAGTGATAAAAGGAAAATCTCCTAAAAACGCGCCTACATATGTGGAAGAGAAAACCAATTCCGCGGACGCCGTTTCCGATTATTCATACAAATGCAGCGTCTGCGGATACGAGTACAAAGGCAGCAAGGAAGAGTTTGAAAAGCTTCCCGATGATTACAAGTGTCCTATGTGCGGGGTGGATAAGAAGATGTTTGTCGCCAGGAAATAATCTCAATTGTAATTAAACTCTTGAAATGTTTTTTCACGCGTTTTACGTTCTTTTACAATGTCATCAGGACAAATATCGCCGATTAATAACGGTGATGACGAAATATGTTTTTTAATATTATTTTTAACAATAGTATTGTTATGATTCGCGTAACAATAAACGCAGCCGTTATAGCATGAATTATATTCGCCTATATCAACGCTTTTTACGCAACCGCATTCCAAACGCTGATTCTTGTCTTTTTCAACAAGTAAATTATTTCCTGTTATTTTTGAAATTAACCCGTCGTCTATGCAGCGCGCGTGACTAATGCCATATCCAAAAAGATCAATATCTTCCGCGCACGTATCAATTAAAAAATTGTTATTTCTCGCTATTTCTGAAAAATTTTGGGCAATAATATTCTTTTCTTCCGTTGATATTTCAGTAATCTCTAACAATTTAATATTTTCAGTTATCTTTTTATAAAAATCAATAAAACTAATTGTTACTTTTTCCGTATATCCTTTAAGAGCATTTGATAATTTTTCAAATTTATCAATATGATATGTAATACTATATTTGCCGCTAATTAAAATCGGATCATAGCGCCAAATAACTTTCTGCGGACCAATTATGTCGGATAATTTTTTAAAAGTTTCAATTATTTCAATTTTGGACGGCAGTCTTGTTTCAATATCCGCTTCATACGGGGTAAGGGTAAATTGAAAATAAAATTTATAATCATTTAATAAATCAAGATTATCAATCATCGGCTTTGGATTCTTGCTCCAAAAAACAATACAATCAACAATTTCAGGATCAAGATTTATCGCTTTGATCTGGCGCGTATTAAAAGGATTTCTTACATAAACGATTTTTTCTTTTATTCGGTTAAAAAACCATCCCGAATAATATGAGGGAATATCAGTTCTTCTGCTCGCGCTTAGTATCATGATTGGGTTATTTTATACTATACATACGTAAAGATATTGTCAAGGGGTTTTTAAATATTCATCTCATCATAAAGTCAAAGTTCATATCATGCCTGAATAAACGCGCGTTTCGCAGACTGTAAGGCGAGAAACTTCAAGTGAACCGATAAAAACAACCAGTTTTTAGGGTACTAACCTTTTGAACTTGTTTTACCAAGAGCTCCTACTCTATCTTGATCATCTAATATTTCATCTTCAACTTTATTTATCTTAGCATTATATTTTTCTTCTTCTTTTATACAATTTTCCTCCACTCCATTTAAATCTTTTTCACGTTTAGCTTCTTCATCTCTTTCCATCTGAATTAAGTCATTCATCTCTTTTACTCTTTCTTTCTCTTTCATAACAATCCTTCCTTGCAATTTGATTATATAATAGGGAAACTCCCTTATAAAATTTATGCATATTTAGTATGTATTAAAATATTTTACATGTCAATAGATTTTAGATAATATTTTATTATACCTAGTGAAATAGTATGTTTAGGCGATTGGCATGGTTTTTATACAAAATTTTTGGTACGGATATTATTATGTCATGCCCACGCTGAACTTGCGCTTTTTTAGGCAAGCATATAAGGTGTGCCATAGACCGCGACATGACATAGGTATTTGAAAAACAGAGGAAATTGGAATTTTTTGTTTGTTTTTATTGACAAAACGCTTTTAAATTGAATATAATTTTTTATATTATGGAGCTTTTATATGAATAGAGGTTTATTTACTAAGAATTTTTTTTTTGATTGTTTTTTTTACCATACCAATATCATCTATTAGTTCTGAAGAAAGAAACGCTTTTGTTCCTTCAGTAAAAATTTCTCTTGGCGGAGTTGTTAGTTTTATTGCGGCTGAAACTGAAGCATATAAGTTTTCAGATAATAATTATATATATAATTATGGCGGATCTTCATATTTTTTTAATTGGTTAAGTCCTACAATTAATGCTATGGTTTTGTTTACGCCAGAGAATAAATTTTGTTTTGGATTTGGCGGAAATTTTACTATAGCGTTATATGGATTATTTTTTACGAAAACTACTCTTAACCATACGCATCCTGTAACAGGGGGTTCAATAGCTCCTTATGGAATCATAGGATATGATAATTTTATTCTTCATATTGGTTATGACTTTGGAACAGGCTCTCTTTATCTCGCTCCTCAATATATAATAAATAAGCATTTTATGATTGGAATTCAGATGTCACCTTTTGCGAACAACCATCAAGGGCTTTATTCTATTCTTTTACCCCCTAAAGAGAGAGTAAATCCACCAAACCCTTATTGGGAGGATAATTTTTTCCAGATTGGTTTATCGTTTCAATATATTTTTTAGTTATAGATGAAAAAATAACGATATTTTCATTTACACAAAAAATTCCTTTGTTATGGGGGCGAGACATGTCCTGTCTATGACATAACCCCTTAACGCATAATCCATAAGAACCGCCGTAGCCCATTGACGGAAAGCGGTAGCCCGCTTGGTGTTAATTCGGTATCCTACGGCGATTATGGCGTCGAGGTTGTAATGCTTAACTATTCTTTGAACTTCCCGATTACCCTCTTGTTGAACTACCGAGAAATCCTCGGTAGTTGCAGACTCTGAAATTTCACCTTCCGCATAGATGCTTTTTAAGTGCAAAGATATGTTGTCTGTGGAGCAGTCAAACAAAGTGGCTATGAGTTTTTGGCTTAGCCAGATTGTTCCATCCTGTACACGGACTTCTATCCAGCTTTCGCTGGATTTGCCGTTTTCACCTGCTTGCTTGGTGAAAATGAGAAATTCGGCGGTGCTGTTACGGATTTGTAGGGTTTTAGGGGGCATGGCGATCTGTATTCCTTTTTTTATAGTTTAATTTATTGTTTTTTTTATTTAACAATTTTTTTCTTTCTTCGATTTTATTACTGTTCAATTCAGTTAACTGGTTATTCAATAACTGCCTCAGTTCTTCTTTATTGGGCAAATATAACTGATATTTTGAAACAAACAATTGGCTGTTCATCCCATAAGTGGCATATTCGACAAGAAGTTCGTCTTTTTCTTTTGAAAGTATTATTCCTATTGGCGGATTATCGTCTTCGGCGTTCTCTTCATTGTCAAAATAACCCATGTACATATTCATCTGCCCTATATCGCCATGTTTTACTTCATTGATTTTGAGGTCTATAAGAACGAAACAACGCAGTATCCGATGATAAAAAACTAAATCAACCTTGTATACGTTATTGTCAATGATTATCCGATATTGCCGCCCGACAAAGGTAAATCCTTTGCCAAGTTCAAGAAGAAAGTTTTGAAGGTTATCAATTAACCGTGTTTCAAGTCCCTTCTCGGAGATAATATAAGGTTCGGGTATTTTGAGAAATTCAAAGACATACACATCTTTTATTAAATCTTCGGGAGATTCAATTATTTGCCCCTTTTTTGACAAGGTCAGCATCTTGTTCTTGTCTTTGGCAGACGCAAGACGTAGAAATAAAGCAGAATCCTTTTGTCGTCTTAACTCTCTAACGCCCCAATTTTCCAATATATTTTGTTGGTAATAAAACGACCTTTCTATTTCATCGTCAATTTTTACCAATTCGCAATAATGAGACCATGACAATTTGTGAGACAGTGTCTCACAAATTGGAAAGAGCAGATAAAAAAGACGCATATAGTTCAGATTTGACCGGCTGAATCCCCTGCCATGCCGTAAAGTCAGGTCTTTTGCCAGATTTTCCAAGAGTTTTACACCATATTGCGCCTTTTGCTTTCCACCTTGTTCATACTCAACAATATATTTGCCAATATTCCAGTTTGTATTGATGATGCTTTCATTTACAGATAATACAGCATGTGTCTGCCCTTCAATATAACGTTGGGATATTTTATTGAGTAAGGTTTGGTAAGGGGATTTGGTCAATGTTTTTTTATCGGGTTTCATATATTGCTCCTTATACTACACAAACGTAAAGATGTTGTCAATGGGCACTCATGGTAAAAAAAGCAGAACAAATTCAATGCAAATATGGTTCATTGAGCTCACGAAGTTTGTTTTTCTATGATAATTCTCTCAGCAGTGCTGAGAGAATTTGACCGTCTTTATAGGTTTGTATTAGATTGATTAATGGTCATTTATATCTTCATTCTTGTCCATTTCAACAAGATGTAATTCCTTCTGTAAAACAAAATAATGTTTTCTGTTTTTACTGCGGCTATTATAAATCATTTCTTCAATTTGATTCGAGTAGCGCAGTTCTTTTTCAATTAATTCTTTTAGTACCCTTTTTTCGTCTTTGTCAATTTCCTCTTTTTTGAAACTCATCATAAAGTCAAAGTTCATGCCATGCCTGAATAACCGACCCGGCAGAGGGTGATGTTTCCTATCACCAATAATAATTCCATATCTGATAAATGGAGTTATCGTTTTATGATTTTGAGCTTTATAACTGTATACAATGGCGTCATGGGTTGTAACATGAGATAATTTCACTTCAATAATAATTCGAGGCTTTATAAAATCAGTAGTTTGTTCATAAATAAGTAAATCGGTTTCAAATGACGTATTCAATCCTGGCTTTGGGTCAAAATCTAATTTGTATTTAACAATTTCACAGGCATACGGGATATTTATTAATGTATCAACCTTGATATTATCAGAAAATTTTATTGAGGATAAATATTCTTTTACGCTCTCTGCCCATTGATTTTCATTCATTTTACGACTCCACTACCTTAATCTCATCTTCCGTTAAATTATACAACTCATAAACCGCAGTATCAATCGCCTTATCAACTGCGTTAATTTGCCGAGATATTACCGTCTTTAAATGATCGCTCAATTTGGCGGCTTCTTTTTGTTTAAGATCAAGCATTTTGTCTACAAGCGAGACAAGATTGTCGTGAATTTTTAATTCTTGCTTATTATTTTTATCAATAATTTTAACAGGAAACGGATTTATATATTCTGGTGTTAATCAATAAGCATTTCCTCTTAACGCTCATTAATAGAAATGCGCTTATATCTCAAAACATCCAAATCAACTAAAAACAAGAAAACTCAATCCTGTTTTTTGACCTAGCGCCTTCCCCCACATCTACCCCAACAAACAAAACCCCAAAGTAATAAGCAATTGAGCCGCGATATAAGTTATCATCACGTAAACAAAAAGCGGCTTCTTGCGGAAAGTTACAAGCGCCAACATTGTATCGGAAGCGAGGAAACAGAGGCTGCCGGCGAATATAAGAATACCAAACCATGAGCCATGCGCTAGGAAAAGTTGTAACGCTGAAATAACCATTATTAGGATTATTGTCTCGTAGGCGATAACGGGAATTTTCATTTCGGGTGACGGTTTAACCATTTTAAACGCGATGATCCCATAACAGACGGCGGCGGCAACGCTGATAATCAGAATAGGAAAATGATCAAGCGGCATGGCGTAAGAAAACATCGTTATTATATAAAAAATATGTCCTATTAAAAAACTGGCGAGTCCAAACTTGAAAAAAAACGGGTTATTGATTTTTATCAGTAAAACGTCGCCAAGCCACGCGAAAACAAGAGCCAGAATAATTGTTAGAAGATGTTTATTAGGGCCGGAAATATACACGGCCAGAATAAAGGGGACAAGACAGCTTTTCAATATAAATTGAAAAACACTTTCTTTAAAAAATAGAGTGATAATATAAACAAGCGACACAACTCCAAGCGCAATCAAGAAAAAAAATTTTGGTTCAGAAAGAAAAATAATCGGTTCCATAAAAACGCTCCTTTAAAAATAATAGATATAACAACATTATTATTATATCACTAATAAATATTTTTGTTAAGCGGTTTTTACCGTATCTTTGCCTTTATCGCCTTTCCTTTTTTTGTCAGAAATGAATCGTTCTGTAACACGATATTGATAATTCCGTCAGAGTAGGGCGTTATGGTATAAACATTCCAGACAAGTTCCACGCTGTCATGATTTATATTAATTGTGTCAGGAGGCCATATATTGTCTCTTAATAATTGATCAACTCTGTAATCTTCCTTAATCATCTCATATAAAAAATCATCGGGAAGCGGAGTCGCTATATCATTTATGCCTAGAAGACGCTCCTGCGCTATATCAATAATAAAATATTCAGTCCAAATATTTGAATGGGCGGCGGAAGAAAAAACATAGTACTTGTTATATTCAATTATTATATATGAATCGTTATAATGCAGGATATTATAACTTTCATTAAAATAGGATTGATTATAATATTCATTCCCGTCTTTTCCGATTATTGGCAGGAAATCATTAACATTTATTGTTTTAATAAATTCTTCTTGCGCGAGAGTAAAATACTCGTCAAAATTTTTACCTTGATAAACAAGCCTTTCCACCAGTCTAGCGGTCTTTTTTGAATAACCGACATTTTCAAGACGAATATCAAACTCGGCTTTGAATGTTCCTTTAATCATCATCTCGTTTTGATAGTGTTTGCTGATAATATCATCAGTATTCTTACAGCCGTAAATAACTACAAAACTGACAAATAAAATTAAAAAATATCTCAATTTCATGCCCTCGTTCCCCCTTATTTTATCAATATAAAAAAGAAAAAATAAAAAAGCAAGAAATTTTTCAAAAACCTTGTTGCTTTTTTAATTTCTGTCGGTTATAGTTATGTTAACGAACGGTCGGTAACTGAGGTTAAATTGACAAAGACGGAAATTGAGGATGCGGCGTTCCGCGTTTGGGGCCGCAACTTTTACAGGAAAACCAGTCTCTCACAGCTTGCAAAAGAATTAGGAGTAAGCAAGCCCGCCCTGTACCGCCATTTCGCGAGCAAACAGGAACTTACATCTGCCATGACGGAGCGATTCATGGATGATTTTGCGAATTTTGTCCGCCCGGATTTTGATAGGGCTTTACAAACAGACGACGCTGATGACGGCATTTCTATAATTGTCCAATGCGTTACGGATTATTTTGCGCGTAACGTTTACGCGCTCATTTTTTCCATAACGAACATTTACGAACGCAATCTTGAAGTTTATTCAATAGCCGACAGGCTTAAATCACGGGGTGTTGACATGGGCACGCTTGAGCGCGTAATAGAAAAAAAATATAAATGCGATCAAAAAGTAGTAAGGCTTGTTTTTGCCGCCCTCACGTTTTTAATGTCTTATTTTCATAAATTAAAAAATACAATAGAAAATCCGCCTTCTGACGAAGATATTAAAAATATAACTACATTGATAAATATGACGATTAAAAACGGCTTTAATCTTCCCCCTCAAAAGGCATCGCCGGATTTTGAAGATTTGGAAAACAAGATTGACAAGATGGCGCTTAACGCTGAGATTGAGCCATTTTTTAAGGCTGTTGCCGAAGCCGTGGCTGAAGCTGGCCCGTGGGACGTTTCAATGGAGATGGTCGCTAGAAAATTAGGGCTTTCTAAGAGCAGTTTATACGGACATTTTAAAAATAAAAAAGATATGCTGCGCCGCCTCTTTATTACCGAATTCAAGCGCATTATAGAATACGCCCGGCAGGGAATTAATTTGTCAGTAAAAGCGGAAGAACAGTTATATCTTGGGATTTTCTCAATCGCGGTTTATCTTAGGGCAAGGCCGGAAATACTTATCGCGATGAATTGGTTTCGCACGCGCAAACTGGATCTTGGCAGGCCGGATAAAAATCTTGAAATTTTCAGGCTTTTTGAGGACGTTGATATTGAATCAATCAGCGGCTCGGCGGAAGATGACAAACAGCGCATATCCCACATGATTTGCTTTTTATTGATAAATATTTTAGTGCATCCTACTCAGATATTTTCCGTTAAGCGGGAAGATATGATCAAAATTGATAATTTAAAAGCGCAAAATAATGATATTAGGATGTTATATAAATTTATAACTCAGGGGCTTGGGGGCTTTACACAATGAGAAAAAAACATTACATTGCGATTAATCGCAATATCAGGCGGAGCGAATGTATGTGCCGCCTTGGAATACAAGGCAAACTTTTACTTTGTATTCCGTGGATTAATAAAGGCCGCGCGTTAAGCGGACCAAAGGAAGGAGTCAATGTATGAACCTTAAAAAACGGAATGCAGGCGGGTTAAAATATCCGTTCTGTCTTGCAATCATCCTGTCGTTATGTGCAAACTTGCAGGCGCAGGAGTCGGGAGCTTCTCCCATGAAGTTATCCCCCGACGAGGCTGTTGAGCTTGCGCTAAAAAACAATTTGAGTCTTGAGTCTTCGCGAACAAGCATGGCGACAAAAAAACGCGCTTCGGATCTGTCATGGAATCAGTTTATTCCCAATGTAACGGTTGCTGGAATTCTATCCATGGATAATGAAGCAAGTACCGTTACTGGAATGGTTCCGGTGGATATGGCAAATGTATTTGGCGGCCCGCCATTTAATCTGCCGCCTGACACTTTATACGCGGTACGCCCCTACTCTGTTGACGCTCCCCAATGGCACATTGCGGCTAACATTCAAATGTCTCTTACAATCAGCGCGGCGATGTTTGAGAACATGAAACGGCTTCGCCTTGACTATGAGGGCGGGCTTTTAAGTTATGAAAAAGCCAAGGCGCAGTTGGAACGCGACGTTCGCAAAGCGTATCATAATATTCTTCTGTTGCAGGAAAATATCGCACTTATGCGCGGCAGTTACGCAAACGCCGAGCGTCAGGTGCAAATGGCGCAGGCGAATTACGACGCGGGTCTCGCTCCCGAACTGACATTGCTTCAGGCGCGGGTGGCAAGGGAAAATATGCGGCCTGTTATCGATCAGGTGGAAAACGGGATGAAACTTGCCATGGCTCAGTTTGCCATGTTTCTGGGCATGGATTACAACGTTAATTTTGAACTGATACCAATGCCGGAAATCACAAATTTTGTGCCGCTTGACGTTTCTGAAATGATTTCTAAAGCGTCAAAAGAAAAACCTGACATTCAGGAATTAAGGCATACAATACTGATGATGCAAAGCGCGCGCAGGGCGCAAGTGTACGCCCTCACCCCAAGTTTAACTTTAGGCTGGAACACTACTTCGGCGTTTATAAAAGATCCGTGGAAAGACGCTTGGTTCGATTCAAGCGACGACTGGCGAAAATCAGGCTCTTTTTCCCTAACTTTTGGCTTGCGCCTGCACAGTTTAATCCCCTACAGCGCCGATTTTCAGGGCATAAAAAATCTTGACGATCAAATTAAAACCGCCACTATCGGACTGGCGCAGATGATCAATGGAACAGAAATTGAAATTTACAACACCGTGTTATCGCTTGAAAGAACGCGGGTAAACACGCAGGCGCAGGCGGAGACTGTCAGGCTTGCCGAACAGTCGTACCGCCTAACTGAAGAGGCGTACAGGGCCGGCTTGCAGGATTATTTTCAAGTTCAAAACGCGGAACAATCCATGCGGCAGGCGCGGGTTCAACTGCTTGAACAGCAATTTAATTATCTTAACGGTCTTATCGATCTTGAATATTCAATTGGAGTCCCGTTTGGAACTCTTTCAGGAAGGAGCGAATAATGAAAACAAATATTTCACGTAACAAAAAATTATACGGAATCTGCGGAGTAATTCTGTTATTAACGCTGGCGTTAGCCTTTTCCGGCTGCAAAAAAGATAAAAAAGCGGCTGAAAGGGCAAGAGAAGTGCCGGTATTCGCAGTCAATACAACTCTCGCGGTTAAAGGGCAAATACAGGATTATCTGACATTTTCAGGCGACATTGTAGCCGGTTCGACGATAGACGTTTATCCAGAAGCGGCGGGAAAAGTAACGGAGGTTTTTGTCTCCGTAGGCGACAGGGTAAGCAGGGGCGGCAGAATCGCTTCCGTCGATCCTTCGCGGCCCGGAATGACATTCCGTCAAAATATAGCGACTTCTCCGATTAGCGGAACCGTCGTCATGATCCCAGCCCAGGTGGGAATGACAGTAAGTCAGGCGGTGCCTCTGGCGCGAATATCAGGCGGAGGAGCGCTTGAAATAAAGCTAAATATAGCGGAACGGTTTATTTCAAGAATAGCGATGAACCAGTCATGCGAAATTACGCTTGACGCGTGGCCCGGCGATGTGTTCCGCGGAAACATAAGCGAAGTATCGCCCACGGTCGATTTGGCGTCGCGTACAATGGAAGCGCGGGTAAACGTAAGGGACTCAAGTTCCAAATTAAAACCGGGAATGTTCGCTAAGGTTCGCGTTGTTACTGAACGGAAAAACAATGTTGTAAAAATTCCGGCTCAAGCCGTAATTAACAGATTCGGGGAACAGTTTGTTTATGTAATAGCGAAAGACGAAGAAAACCCGGATATTAGCATCGTAAAAAAAACAATAGTAACCCCAGGCATTTTAATTGACGATGTAATGGAAATTCAAAAAGGACTTGAGCCTGATGATGAAATAGTCATAAAAGGGCAGACATTGTTAGACGACGGTTCAAGAGTCAATATTATCGAGCGGATGACGCCGCTGGGAGAATAATTATGAGTATGGTAAAAACTGTCGTATCACGACCGACAACATTTTTAATAATTTTTGCCCTGCTTATCGGGCTTGGTTTTTTCGCAATGGCCAATCTTCCAATCGATCTGTACCCGGAAATAAATCCGCCCATCTTAGCGGTGTTTACCACTTATACCGGCGCGGGGCCTGAAGAAGTCGAACGCTCCGTTACGCGCATTCTGGAAGCGGCCCTATCCAGCGCGTCCGGACTAGAAAAACTGACTACCATATCCAGCAAAGGTTCCAGCGTCGCGATTATGGAGTTTACCTACGGGACGGACATGTCGGACGCTTCCAACTCCATCCGCGACCTGCTTGAGCGCGTCAGAAACTATATGCCGACGGACGCGGATACGCCGATGATCTTTAAATTTGATCCGTCCATGATCCCTATTATGGGGCTTATGGTCACCTCGGACAAACGCACTCCGGAAGAGTTACGTGAAATTGCCGAAGACACGATCATCCCGCGCATTGAACAGACTCAGGGAGTGGCGACAGCTTCCGTAAACGGCGGAAGGGAAAGAATTGTCCGCGTGGAAATTCCGCAAAGCCGCCTTGAAGCCTACGCGCTGACAATAACGCAAATCCAGCAGATACTCATGGTACAGAATATGCAGACGGCCGCCGGAACCATCACGGAAGGCGGGCTTTCATACATTCTTACGACAATGGGCGAATATAAATCGTTAGAAGAAATCAGAAACACCGTTATCTCCTACAAGGGCGGCGGCTATTCCGGCGGACAGGTTGAAATGCCAAAGCAAATATACCTGCGCGACATTGCCAATGTATTTGACGGTTACCGCGATGAGACAAGCCTTGTCTATGTAAACGGCAGGGCGGCGGTAATGCTGTCGGTACAGAAACAAAGCGGAAAAAACTCCGTTCAAACCGCGAAGAACCTTCGCGCAAGACTGGATAGAATGGTTAAAGAGCTTCCGCCTGACATAAAAATAACTGAAATTTTTAACACTACGGATACGGTGGAGAATTCTCTTAATCAGGTAACGTCAAGCGCGTTCAGCGGGGCATTGCTCGCGGTATTGATACTTTTTATTTTCCTGCGCTCGATAAAACCGACATTAATCATCGGAATAAGCATACCCGTATCCGTTATTATCACGATGATGTTAATGTACTTTTTTCACCTAACACTCAACCTGATGACGATGGCGGGTCTTGTTCTAGGAATAGGAATGTTAGTTGACAACTCAATCGTTATTCTGGAAAATATTTACCATTACAGGGAAAAAGGCGCAAAGTTAAAAACAGCCGCGGTAATCGGCTCTTCGGAAATGATTGTCGCAATCACCGCTTCTACAATTACCACTATCTGCGTTTTCGCCCCGCTTGTCATGTTTAAGGGGCTTTTGGAAATGGCCGGCGAACTTTTTGCGGGCCTCGCTTTTACAGTCGTCATATCGCTGGGCATATCCCTCTTTACCGCGATTTTCCTTGTTCCCATACTGTCAAGCCATTACCTGCCCCTTGTTACGCGCAAACAAAAACCGCTGACGGGTTTTCTCGCAAAAATAGACTCAAAGTTTGAGCGTTTCTTTATATGGTTGGAAAATAAATATAGGGGCGCCGTAAAAAAAGTGCTTAACCACAAACTGATTGTTATAATTTTCCTGCTGGTGTTATTCGCGGTAAGCATGATTTTAATTCCCCAAATCGGCTGGGAATTTATGCCCCAGCAGGAAGAGGACAATGTAAGCATATCGGCGACTCTGCCGATGGGAACGCCCTTGGCGGAAACAGAAGCGGTTTTACAACAACTCCAAATAATTGTAGAAAAAGAAGTCAAAAGTTATGAAAGAATAATTCTTCGCGCCGGCGGCAGTTCTATGATGGGTATGGGCGGAACCAACACCAATACCGGTTCACTGCGTATCAATTTAAAAAAATACTCTGAAAGAATAGAGACCGCCAATGAAATAAAAGATATAATGCGGCCTTACTTTAACCAGTTCCCCGGCGTATTTTTCTCGTTTAGCACCAGCGGCATGGGCGGCGGAATGTTGGGTGGCGGCAACGTGGTAGACATAACTTTACGGACGGACAATTTGGAAAAAGGCAAGGTAATCGGAGAGAAAATTTCCGCGTTGCTAAAAGAAAGGCTTTCCGATTATGTTAAGGAACCGCAAGTCGATTTAAAAGACGGTCTGCCGCAGTATGAAATTGTTCTTGACCGCGAAAAAATGTACGCGCTTGGGCTTAACACCTACACGGTAGGCAATGAAATTAAAGCGGCGGTTGACGGCATTACCGCGACCAGATTCAAGTCGGGCGGCAAGGATTATGACGTAGTTTTAATTCTTGCGGAAGCCGATCGCAACGCGCTGCCGGCTCTTGATAAAATTTTTATCAGCAGCCAGATGGCGGGCAGGGTTCCCCTTTCAAGTTTTGTCCATTACAAGCAGGGAACTGGCCCTTTAACAATCAACCGCGAGAACCAAAGCCGCGTTATTCACATAACGGCTGGAGGCAAACCCGGAGTAAAAACAAATCTTATACAAGAGCTTGTAGAAGATTTGGTCAGAAGTGAAATTCCCATTGAAGACGACGTAATTATAGAGTATGGCGGCGCAAACGCCGAAATGATAAAATTATTCGGGCGGTTTATATTGATCTGCATTGTAGCCGTTTTCCTTGTTTTCGGCGTTATGGCGAGCCTTTTTGAATCATTCAGGGACCCGTTCATCATAATCCTGACTATCCCGCTTTCCATGATAGGAATTGTCGCTATTTACCTTATAACTAATACAATCTTTAACGTACTGACCGCGGTAGGGCTTCTCGTTCTGTTAGGTGTAATTGTCAACAACGGCATCGTACTGGTTGACTACACAAACCTTCTGCGAAAGAGGGGTTATTCGCTTAACGACGCGTGTATCGAAGCCGCCGGAAACAGACTTCGCCCGATATTGATGACGACGCTCACAACGGTACTGGGACTTTTACCAATGGCGTTCTTCCCCGGCGAAGGCACGGAACTTGTCGCGCCAATCGGCAAGACCGTTCTTGGCGGCCTTTCTTTCGGCACGTTAATGACATTATTCCTGATGCCCGTTGTTTACGCCATAATAAACAAACATTCAGACAGACGCGCCGCGCTTGCACAGGAAAAACGCGATAAAATCGCCGCGGGCGAAGGGCGCGCAAAAACAAAAATATCCGCAAATGCCGATAAGGAGGGATTATGATCAGGGTAGAGATAGTAGCAAATCGTTCCGTCGAGGAAAATATTCTTGAAGCCCTTGCCAAAGAAGGGGTCGCTAAATTTTACACAAAGATTCCCAACGTCTTGGGAACCGGCGCCTGCGGCCCCCGCATGGGGGACGCCGTTTGGCCGGAAGAAAATTTCGCGCTTATCGTTTGGTGCGAGGAAGAGGAAGCGCAGGGCATAAAGCGCGCGATTGTAAAGGTTAAGGAAAAATTTCCGGGGGAAGGGATAAAATTGTTTGGGGTTTAAGCCGCGAACTAATACGGATAAGGGTAATTGTATACATACATATATTTCCCCTTGACAGACAATGGTTCTAGCTTTATATTGTATATTAGCTGGTTGGGGTCGTTTCGGACGTTTGGTCTAGGGGGACGGGTACGTTGCGGTATCTTGTCAAACATTAGACACCCAATCGGGTTTTATTTTTTCTTTTTCCATAGAGTAATTACTCCTATCTGGTTATTTCCTTTTTCAATACTTGCAATGTAAAATGTACCTTCTATTTTCTTGGTAAACATAAGTTTCTTATTGCCTATTTTGTCTTCTCCTGTTTGTTCCACGGTATCATATTCATTCATAATAACAGGAATAAACGCGAAATCCATCGGAGTTATGTCTATTTGTCCCCTTCGTTTTTCATTTTGCCCGAATGTCACTGAGATTGTTGAAAGTGTCCTGTTCGTACTGAGCAGGATTTTGATTGATTGTTTCCATAAACAACTCCTTGAAATTATTTATGTATATATGGCGTGAGGATGCGTGGCGCTTGACTGTTTTTGAAAATTTTTCGAGAAATTTTCACACTAAGAGCACAAAGGTACAAAGATCACAAAGGAAGATCAGGGATTTTTGTTCGAGAGCTTAGCGTGAAGCTTCACGATAAGCTCTCGAACAAGAACCCTCCCAAATTTTCTCTCGCAGAGGCGCGAAGGCGCAAAGTTGTTGTTCGTAGGATCATCGTTTTTCCTTCAAGATTTGTAGTCAAAATTATATATCTTGATCAACGATGAGCTATCGGACAGGAACTTTGCGCCTTTGCGCCTTTGCGAGAGTTTTTTTGTAAAAATTTCAAAATTCTGTGTAACCTCACGCCTACTTAGTGGTTTATTACTATAAATACTTCTCAAAATGCGCTTAAGGGAATAAAATTGTCTGGGTAAGGAGATTACGGCGAATGAAAAAGTTTGTTTGCGTTCTTGCGGTTTTGGCGTCTTTGCTTGCGGATATTGCGGCTCAAGATGTGGCGGTGTTTCCGCAGTTGGGGCATTCAGATATTGTTATCTCCGTAGCGTTCAGCCCTGACGGCAGTCAGATTATTTCAGGCTCGCAGGATAATACAATCAAACTGTGGGACGCGGCAACGGGCAGGGAAATCAGAACTTTTTCAAGGCATACAGGGAGTGTTACCTCAGTAACGTTCAGCCCTGACGGCAGTCAGGTTCTTTCAGTCGCTCAGGATAACACAATCAAACTGTGGGACGCGGTAACGGGCAGGGAGATCAGGACAATTTATTCATATGGTGTTAGATCCGCAGTGTTCAGCCCTGACGGCAGGCAGATTCTTTCAGGTTCCGCCGATCAAACACTGTGGGACACTGCAACGGGCATGGAAATCAGAACTTTTTCAGGGCATACACATCGTGTTAACTCTGTAGCGTTCAGCCCCGATGGCAGGCAGATTCTTTCAGGTTCTTATGATAAAACAATCAAACTGTGGGACGCTGCAACGGGCATGGAAATCAGAACATTTTCAGGGCATACAGATTATGTTGAATCCGTAACGTTCAGCCCTGACGGCAGGCAGGTTCTTTCAGGCTCATGGGATAACACAATCAAATTATGGGACGTTGCAACGGGCAGGGAAATAAGAACATTTTCAGGGCATTCAAGTCATGTTCACTCCATAGCGTTCAGTTCTGACGGCAGGCAGGTTCTTTCAGGTTCTTATGATAAAACAATCAAACTGTGGGAAGTTGCTACGGGCAAGGAAAATAGAACATTTTCAGGGCATACAGCGTGTGTTAGTTCCATATTGTTCAGCCCCGATGGCAGGAAGTTTCTTTCAGGTTCTTATGATAAAACAATCAAACTGTGGGACGCTGCCACGGGCATGGAAATCAGAACATTTTCAGGGCATACAGATTGGGTTAGATCCGTAGCGTTCAGCCCCGACGGCAGACAGATTCTTTCAGGTTCCGATGATAACAAAATCAAACTGTGGGACGCGGTAACGGGCAGGAAAATAAGAACATTTTCAGGGCATTCAGGTTGGATTTTCTCCGTAGCGTTCAGCCCCAACGGCAGGCAGGTTCTTTCAGGCTCAAGGGATAACACAATCAAACTTTGGGACACGGCAACGGGCAGGGAAATAAGAACATTTTCATCAGTTGTTTACTCTGTAGCGTTTAGCCCCGACGGCAGACAGGTTCTTTCAGCAGGATTAGGTCTTAATGAAGATTATAAAGTTATAGAAACAATCAAACTGTGGGACGTTGCGACGGGCAAGGAAATAAGAACATTTTCAGGGCATTCAGATCAAATTAACTCCGTAGCGTTCAGTTCTGACGGCAGGCAGATTCTTTCAGGTTCCAATGATAACACAATCAAACTATGGGACGCGGCAACGGGCAGGGAAATTAAAACATTTTCAGGACATACATCCTATGTTAGATCCGTAGCATTTAGCCCCGACAGAAGTAAGGTTCTTTCAAGCTCATGGGATTACACAATCAAACTGTGGGACGTGGCAACAGGCAGGGAAATAAGAACATTTTCAGGAGATGCATGGTTTGTTAACTCCGTAGCGTTCAACCCTGACGGTAAAACCTTTGTTTCAGGTTCAGATGATAGGACAATAAAACTCTGGGACGTAAATACAGGCCGTGAGATCCGCACTTTGTTGGGTCATTCAAATCGTGTGAGTTCCGTAGCATTCAGCCCTGACGGTAAAACCGTTGTTTCAGGCTCATGGGATAACACCACCCGCATCTGGGACGTTGCCACAGGCAAAGAAATCGCCGCCTTTATCTCCTTCTCCGGCAGCGATGATCAACTTGTCTCCGCTTCCCGAGGCATTGTCGTTGCCGCAAAAGAAGCGGCAAGCTCTATCGACGGCGAATGGGTCGTGATTACCCCCGATGGCTACTATGCCGCTTCCCCGCGAGGCGACCGCTATCTTAATGTCCGTATCGACAATACTGTAACAGGAATAGACAGCTTCCGTTCTATTTTTTACAATCCAGACGTTGTACGCGCACGCCTCAACGGAGAGCCTGATCCGCCCTCTAAGAAAACTGTCACCATACAGCAGGCAGCCGCTTTTATGCCGCCCGCTGTCTCCGTGCAAACACAAACGCGTACAGAGTCTTCTTCCACCGCTAACATCTCCGTCTCCGTTACGGATAAAAATCTTCCCATTAAAAACATTATCGTCATGGTCAACGGGAGGCGGCTGGGCAAAGACGAACTCTCCTTAGCTTCGGGCGCTGTTGGATTGCAGGCGGAAAAGGCAAACATAGCGGTTACGGGCGATCAGAAGACATTGAACTTTTCTCTGCCCGTAAATCTTGACCCAGGCGACAACCGCATTGAAGTGGTAGCGTTTAACGGCTATTCAGAAAACCGACGCTATGTTGACGTTATATGGGACGCGCCCGCGGGTAACAAGCCAAAGCTTCCCGATTTGTGGATACTCGCGATAGGCGTAAACAAGTACGATAACGTGGGGAAGCAGTTGGGTAATCTGCTAAACCTTGACTTTTGCGTGGCTGACGCTCAAGAACTGATTAATTCACTGAAAACGCAGGAAGGAATACGCTACGGTAAGGTGCATAGCCTGTTAATCGCGGATAACGCGGAAATACTGCCTACGGCGGATAATATCCGCAAAAACTTAAAATTTCTTGAAGGAGCGGGGCCAAAGGACGTGGCTCTGCTGTTTTTAGCGGGGCATGGAATGAGCGCGGAAGAAGGGAAGTTTTACTTTCTGCCCTGTGACGCTGTTGTTTCAAGCGGAGGTAATGTTACGCCTGACCGGGCTATTTCTGGGGATGAGATAGTGGCGGTGTTGGACGCGCCGGGGAACAGGCTTGTGTTTATAGACGCTTGCAAGTCGGGAGGAGTTGACAATGACAGAATGGTGCGCCTTTTCATGGACACAAACGCGTATGTGTTTACCGCCTGCCGAGGCAACGAATCATCACTTGAACTGTCATCTCTTGGACACGGGGTATTCACATACAGCGTAATTGAAGCGTTAAAAGGCGCGGCAGGCGCAAGAGCGGCAGACAGCGTAAGCGTAAAAAGCATGAGCGGCTTCGTGTCGATTGACGTGCCACAGAGGACGCAAAACCGTCAGCACCCCAGCGCGTACTCGCTTGGGTTTTATGACTTCCCAATAACGGTCATTGAAGTGGGGCGTTAAGTCTTCATTGCTAACTGCTAATTGCTCATTGCTAATTGCTCATTGCTAATTTCCCTCTTCGTGTCCTTTGTCTCCTTTGTGTTCTTTCTTCGTGTTCTTTGTCTCTTTGTGCTCTTTGTGAGAAATATTTTCAGTTTAATGTTACTTCAGCTCAGAATCCATCCTATGCTGCAGATTCTGCTGAATATATTTTCTGATTTTTACGCGGACATCGGGAGATATTTTTTGGGTAAACAGCAGCACATAAGTCGTATTGCCTAATTCAGTACGGGAACCAAAAACAACCGCTTCTGCTTTTATGAGCATGCTTTGCAGCCTAAGCTGAATATCTTTATAAAGAGTTTTAGCTTTTAAATTCGGATTATTGTCAAAGACGCATGAAATGCCGACAGCGCTGACATCCTTGATTGTGCCTTTAATAAAATTTCCGTCATGCGGTAAATTAATTGTTGCGGTAGTTTCATGTTCGGTTGAAGCTCGAAGATATTTTCTTCTGCCTTTCACTTTCATGCCTTCAAGAGTCTCGCTGATTTTTTGGGCTGCCCTGTTCATGTCCAATTTTAAATTAATAAAGCCGCATGTAACGCTGAATTTTTTAATAAATTTATTTTTATATTCTTCATCGGTATTGGAACAAAAAACTCCCAGTTTGACATCCGGCACGGCGGTACGTATTGTTTCAATCCATTTTTCCAATTCGCTTTTGTAAGTGCTATCATCAAGATTCACATAAACAATTGAATCGCTATATTTCTTTAAAACGCGCGTCAGACGGGCGGACTCCTTTACGGCATACATTTCAAATTCCTGCTGGGTTAATTCATCCATTATTTGGTTTTGCATTTGTACGGACGGACAGAGAAAAAATACCTTTTTACCGACAATTTCAGTATTAACTATTTCATCTTTCTTTTCCGGTTTGGATTCACCCTTAGCCTCGTCAGCCTTCTGTTCCGCTTGAGGTTCAGGTTGGGCAGTTTTATCTTTACCGGCATCCGTTGGTTTTACATCATCTTTCTTTTCCGGCACAGATTCAGATTTAACATTTTTGTCTTTACCGGCGTCCGTGGGTTTTACTTCATCCTTTTTTTCCGGCTTAGAGCCGGATTGAACATTTTTATCGCTCATAAGATAAGAATAAATTAAAATAAAGAATTATACAAGCCGTCAGCGAATGCCAATCAGTTCCATTTCAAAAACCAAAAAGCTGTTTGCCGGAATTACGCCGCCCACTTCCCTGTTTCCGTAAGCGAGTTCTGGAGGAATAATTACAAGCCGCTTCTCGCCAACCTTCATATCAAGAACAGTTTCGTCCCAGCCGGGAATAACTCTGCCCGCTCCAACTGGAAATTCCAAAGGCTGGCCCCTTAAAGTGGAATCGTCAAAAACAGTCCCGCTAAGCAATTTGCCCGTATAATGGACTCTTACCGTTTTGCCGCGGACAGGTTTATCGCCCGTCCCCTGTTTTAGAATAACGTAATAAATGCCTGATTTTGTCTGTTGGGCGTTTGGATAGTCTTTTTTTATTTTAGCGATATCGCTTTGACGTTGATTCTGCAATCTGCTCTCTTCCGCGGATTTTTTTTGCGCCAGCAATCTGTCAAAATTTTCCTGATCGGCCTTAAACGCGATAGCGTCCGCCCCGTTGCGTATTATGGTAATTTTTTGAATTTTATCGCCCTGCTTAGTCGTGTTTACAATATTCTGCCCCTGAACGACATAGCCAAAAACCGTATGTTTTCCGTCCAAATGAGGAGTTGGAACAATAGTGATAAAAAACTGACTGCCGTTTGTTCCCGGTCCAGCGTTTGCCATGCTTAAAACGCCGGGTCTGTCATGCTTTAAAGCCGGAACGATTTCATCGGGGAATTCATAACCTGGCCCTCCCCTGCCGTTACCTTGCGGACATCCGCCCTGTATCATAAAATCCTGCGGGTCTCCGTTTGCTTTTGAAATAACGCGGTGAAAAGTCAAACCGTCATAAAAACGCTTGCCCCCCAGGTTATCCATTTTACCTTCCGCCAAAGCGACAAAATTACAAACCGTAAGAGGCGCGCGTTGATATTCAAGCTTAACAATGATGTCCCCTCTGTTGGTTGTAATTTGCGCGAAAAGCCCGTCGCCCAGATTCTGGGCGTTAATTGTTTCCATTGCGCTCAAAATAAATATAACTCCAATAATTAAAAATTTTATTTTCTTCATAATACTTATATAACACATTTTTCATTTCTGTTCAATATCCGCCGTCATTCATTTGTAATTGTCAGATTACGCACCCATTTTTCTTTGCGTAAAAGATGCCGCGCGATAAAAACCTTTACAATGTCGGTGAGTTTAAGAATCGCGAACATAGGCACGGGGGCAAGATTTGTAAATAACGAAAGAAGAACGGAACCCGGCGCGAAAAGCAATGTATTGACCGATATGTCGGTATACATTCCCATTGCGGTGTCTCCTCCGGCGCGGGAAACGGCGAATTGTACGTTTAAATAACACCATAGCGGCAAATAAATAAGAATGACAAAAACAAGCCCAAGGCAATTCGCCCTCGCCTCTACGCTCAGGTTGTGAAACACCAGCGGAACTAACGCGGAAGTTATGAAAAATCCCGGTATCGCGAAAATAAGCCCCGCCGCCGCTCCGCCCCACTTGAGCCACCCCGCGCGGTTTCGCGCCTCGTCAAGCTTGCCGCCGCCAAGCGCTCCTCCGACCAAAACATACGACACTGTCCACAAACCGCCGAACAGCAAAAAGAAAATATTCGCGATAGTCCATCCCGCCGACATTCCCGCGACAACTTCCGCCCCGCCTCTCCTGTTGTACATCGCGATCATCAGCGTTTCAGAAACAATCCATGAAATTTCAGAGGCGAATATCATGGCGGATTTGCCGAAAATTTCGGCTATCAATTTTTTCTTTATGATAAACAGTCTTTTAAGATTCGCGAAAAAAGGCGCGTTTGAAACTGACGCGTAAATTATAAAAGCCGCGACCTCGACAAACCGCGCGATGATTGTAGCGTAAGCAGCGCCTTTAACTTCAAGGCGAGGAGAGCCAAGATTGCCATAAATTAAAATCCAGTTTCCAACGGTATTAATCACGGTAGTGGACGCGGAAATAATCAGCGGTATTTTTGGCTTCGCGATTTCGCGGAAACTCGTGGCGATAGCGATTGATATCGCCATTGGAATAAACGACCACGACACAATACGCAGGTAATCGGAGCCGACGGTGACAATTTCCGCCTGCGCTGCATTGTTAGTTGTAAGAATGCCAAGCAGAAGATGCGGAATAACGCGGCAAACGGCAAAATAAAGGATAGCAACGCAAACGCCAAACAGCAGTTTAAAACTGTAGGCGTTCTTCATGCCTTCGCGGTCGTTCGCGCCGTTAAATTGCGCTATGTAAATGCCTCCCGCCTGACATATCGTATTTACAATTACAAAAAAAACAAAAACAAGATGATTGGTAACATTGACGGAAGCCATGCTGACATCTCCCAACCCGGCAACCATAAAATTGTCGATTAGCGAGACCATGCTCATAATTAACTGCTGAAGCATAACGGGCAGAGCGATTGCCAACGCTTCTTTGTAAAACGACCAGGGGCCTAAACGTGATTTTAAACTGTGAAGGCCGAACATGGCCGTACTCCTTTTTATCCTAAAGACTTTTCCCAAAGATCTCACACAAAGATCACGAAGAGACAAAGATCACAAAGAGGGGAAAGGGGTTGTTGTCCGTTATCTTATCGTGATGTCAGGTATCTTAATTCCAAACGGCATGAAGAAAAATATTAAAATTTTTTATCTCTATTTGGTCATTTTCTTTATAGTATGTTCCCGAATAATCCTGTTTGGTATTCCAACCGGCAAATTCATATCCATCTTTTCTCAGCGTATTTTTACCAAGAACAGTCGCTTTTGATCCTGACGTGTACTCGTTTCTGTCAGTAGGCGGGTATCCTGCACCTCCATTGCCGTAATAATTTACGTGATATTTTCCAGCCAGTTCACCGCAGGCAAATAATAATAACAATAATAAAGCGACGCTAAAAATAATTAATAGTTTTTTCATTTTCCTACCCCCTATGATTTGATTTTATGACTTTTTTTATGGGCGTGTCAAGTATTCATTTTAGAGTTACATGGGGAAGATAAGATTTTCGCGCCCAAAAAACTGCGTGTCAGCCATTAAAGTTAATTATCTTATATGTGATTCATATAAAAAATTAATTCTTCCATCTTATTTAAAACGTTAAAATTTGATATACTAATACCGTGAACATCATACTATTTGAAGAACATGAATTGGGGCGCAGCCTTCCTCGGCGGGATGAGAGGACAATTCATCTTTTAAAAGTCTTACATAAAAAAGCCGGCGATGAATTTGAAGCCGGTATCCTCGGCGGAAAAAGGGGGACGGGCAGAATCGAGAAAATCAATCTGGACGGCTCGATTTTTGTCACCTTATATGTTACTGAACCGCCTCCGCCGCGCCTAAAGTTAAGGATGGCGGTCTCTTTCGCGCGACCGATACAGCTTCGCAGAATTTTTCGGGATCTTTCAAATATCGGAGTGTCCGCGATTGATCTTGTGGCGACTGATATGGGGGAAAAAAGTTACCGCGACACTAAATTATTGTTAAACGGCGGGGCGCAGGCAGCGCTTGTGGAAGGGGCGGTACAGGCCCGCGATACTAGGATTCCTGAATTTAAAATATATGATAATATTGAAGCATGGCTGAAAGACTATCCGTGGGATAAGACGGATAATAACCGTATACCCCAACTTATAGCGGCGGATAATGTGAGAGCGGAAGGTTCTTTTTTTAACCTTTCGGTGACAAGCCGGCCTATTGTGGTTGCCGTAGGACCGGAGAGAGGCTGGTCAGACAGGGAGCGGGATTTGTTTGAGAAGGCGGGATTTTTACGGCTGTCCATTGGAGAGCGGGCATTGCGGACGGAGACCGCTTGCACGGCGGCTGCGGCGCTTGCCATGGAAAAAATTGAGGAGGGTGGTTTGTGAATCAGGACAAAGTAAAACAAAAATTACTGGCAATCGAAGACGCGCCACTAGAGTTTTCCCTGATTTTTTCCGGAAAGAAAAGCAGTAAGGTAAACGGGCTTTATAAACCCGCGTCAAGAGAAATAATAATTCATAATCGAAATTTTCAGCCGGACGACACGGGGCAGAATTTAATGCTCTATACGGCAATACACGAATACGCCCATCATCTGCACGCCTGTTCCCACGGGGGGAAACTTTCGCCGAGAGCGCATAACAGCGAATTTTGGGCGATTTTTCACGATCTGCTTGAAAAGGCGGAAAAGAAAAAAATCTACAGCGACGTATTTTCAGTATCGCCTGAACTTTTAAAATTGACGGATATGATCCGCGAAAAGTATTTAAAAAACAACGGCGAGCTTGTAAAAGAAATGGGAAAACATTTATTAAAAGCGCATAATCTTTGCACAAGTATCGGCGTGCGTTTTGAAGACTATGTTGACAGAATGTTGCGTATCCCAAGAACAGCCGCAAACATGGCGATAAAAATGTTCGAGTACGACATTGCTCCGGAAGTCGGCGCGGATAACATGCGCTTCCTTGCCGGTATCCGAGACGACGACAAGCGGCAAGCGGCGGAGAGCGCGCTTATCAAGGGCAAAAGCCCCGACAGCGTTAAAGTGCAAGTACGCAATAAAAGCAAAGAAGAAGATCCTGTTGTATTATTGGAAAAAGAAAAAATGAGGTTAGAGCGGACAATCGCCACTCTTAACAAACGTCTTGACGAAGTGATAAAGGAATTAAAAGGAAAAAAATGAGAAAGGTATACATTGATTACAACGCGACAACTCCACTAAGGCCGGAGGTAAAGGCCGCGGTTACGGAAGATTTGGAAATATTCGGAAACGCTTCCAGTATGCACGCGTCGGGAAGATTGGCTCACGCGAGAGTGGAACAGGCTAGGATCGCGGTGAAAACTCTTATTGGCGCTAAGGACGGAACGGTCATTTTCACGTCCGGCGGTTCGGAATCAAACAATACGGTTTTTCAAACAATGCGCCGGTTAATTGACACATCCGCTTCAAAAGGCAGAAATGAATTTATTACCACCGCTATCGAGCATCCGTGCGTGATGAATTCGGCGCTGGACTTAAAAAATTCAGGGTTTAAGGTAACAATCCTGCCCGTTGACGAATACGGAAAAGTTAAACTTGACGAACTTGAAAAGGCGCTTAATAAAAAAACTCTGTTTGTATCAGTAATGGCGGCAAATAATGAAATCGGCACAGTGCAGGATATTAAAGAAATTACCGCTCTCGTTCAAAGGATGGGCGCTTTTATGCACATAGACGCCGTGCAGGCCGTAGGAAAAATTCCCATTAATGTGGAAGAGTTGGGAGTGGATTATCTTACAGTATCGGCGCATAAAATTTACGGCCCAAAAGGAGTGGGCGCGTTATATATAAAAAAAGGCACTCCGCTTTTCCCGCTGATACACGGCGGCCATCAGGAAGACGGTTTAAGGGCGGGAACTTACAACAATATTGGAATCCTCGGTTTTGGAAAAGCGGCGGAACTTGCCGTGGGCGAAGTTGAGGAGTACGGCAAGAAAATCTCAGTTTTGCGCGACAAACTGCGCGGGGGGCTTACGGAAAAAATCCCGCACATAAAAATAAACGGCCACCCAAAGGATATTCTTCCAAACACGCTGAATATTTCCTTCCCCGGCGCGGAGGGGGAGTCGATACTCCTATCCATGGACATGCAGGGAATTGAAGCGTCCACCGGCTCCGCCTGCGCGTCTGGCAGCCTTGAACCTTCACACGTTCTTCTCGCCACGGGGGTTGGGGCGGAACTCGCGCACGGTTCGATTCGTTTCAGCCTTGGGTGGGGTATTACAGAAGAGGATATTGATTATATAATAGAAGTGGTTCCGCCAATTATCGCGCGGCTGCGGGCAATGTCAACTTTGGCGGAAGCTTAAAAGGAAGGGAAATATGTCAGACTGGTTATACTCAGATACGGTTAAAGATCATTTTACTAATCCGCGCAACGTACTTTTGGAAGACGAGGCTGTTTTCGCGCCGGACGCGAAAGGGCAAACGGGAAACATAAAATGCGGCGATCAAATGTTGATGCTGCTAAAAATTAAAGACGACGTTATTACCGACGTGCGCTGGAAAACTTACGGCTGCGCCAGCGCCATCGCTTCTACCAGTATGCTATCGGAGACCATTAAGGGAATGAAACTGGAAGAGGCTTATAAAATTCGCCCCGAAGACCTTGTAGCCAAACTTGGTGGGCTTCCCAGTTTTAAAATACACTGTTCGGTATTGGGCGATAAAGCCCTTCGCGCCGCGATAGACGATTATCTTTCAAAGACGGGAAGGCCGGGGCTTTATGTGGAGGAGACAGTTATTATCTGCCATTGTTTGGGCATTACGGATAAGGATATAGAAGACGCTTTTCATAACGGGGCTAGAAACTGGGAACAGCTTCAACAGGCGACTAAGATCGGCACGGTCTGCGGAAGCTGTAAAGAAAAAGCCGTGGATCTTCTCCACGGCTTTGAACACATTTACGGTAATTGAGATAACCTCCAAAAACTGAAGTTTTTAGAGGTTATCTTTTTATTTAGGCGCTGCCGCAGGAGCCGCCGCTGCCGGAGCTGTCGCCGTCGCTGGCGCCGCCGCGTCTTTAGGTTTAGTTTCTGTTAAATCCGTCGGATTCAGCAATAAAGCCGAACCGTTTTCACGCTCAGTTAAAAGTTGTCCCTGCTGTATTGTTACGGTGCTTTCAGGATGCACTGCTACGCTTGATACCGCCTGTACTTCAAGGTTTGTATTAAAGCGCCCGATGTAGCATTTATTTTTTTCAAGATCAATTACTATCGCGTAAAGATCGCTTCCGTTTACCCACAAAAGGCTTCCCGCCTTAATATCGTCATTGCCCTGTCTTGCCATTTCAAGGCTTGAGGGGTTTATTTCGACAAGACGTACCGCGCCCTGGCCTTTATTCTCACCGGCGATGGCGAGGACTCTTCCGCCTATAAACGTAACCGTTCTTACATGGACTAAATCAAGCGGAGATCTTTTAATTTCTTTTAAGTCAGTCGGATTAATGCGGACAATGCGCCCCATCACGACTGGGGATGTTCTTTCTATTGTTATGCCGTAAACGCCGCTTGTATCCTGAGCAATTGCAGCCTGCTGATCTTTCGCGATTTCCTGCCTCTGCTGTTGGGCTTCTTCAGTTTTCTGCGCGGCTACGTCTTCAGTTTTTTTAGCTTCTTCCTTGCGCTGATCAATTTCTTCCGCTCTCTTATCCAGTTGCTCTTCCGTTCTCTTTGCCTCTTCCGGAGTTATTTTCCCCTGCGCTTGCTCTTCCTGCACTTTCTGCCTATCCTGCGCTAATTGTTTTTCATCTTCTTTAATTGATTCGCGTTGGGTCTTCGCCTGCTGTTCGGCTTTTGACGCTTCACGTTCCATCAGGTTGACCATTTCTTTACGCTGAGGAATGCTCTGATCGTCTTCTTTTCTCATTTCTTCAATGACTTTTGGCTCAGTAAGGGTGCTTGTATCAACAGAACTTAAACCGCCGATTCCAAGAGGGATAACAATTAAAGTTCTGCCCGGCCACTCGTCATAACGGATAGAAAGGCCTACCTTGTCTTTTGTAAGATTGCTCATTACAAGAGCTTTATACCGGTTTGTAAAATAATCCCAGTTTCCGCGGTATACGGCGTTGTAAATGGTTATATATTCAGCTAACAATGCGGCGTCTTTTTCTGAATAATCATACGCCGTTTGCAAATAGCCCTGAATAATAACGCGCAAGTTTCTGATATGATCCACGCCCGTATCCACGCCAAGACCGAATACGTCAGCGTCAATCTTGTTTCCTTCCGCGCCAGATACGCAGTGAATTACAAAATATCTGTTTGACGTTCCGGCGTCGGTCTTTCCGGAAATTTGCCGTCCCAAACCCACGCCAATCTGACGTATCTCTTCCCTTGTATCCACGCGGGCATGAGGTCCTTCATAATTGATAAAAACTACAGGCGGAAGATCCTGTAATTCATCCCTGTTAACCTGGGCGTAACCCATAACCGCAATTACTGTAAGAATGATTGCGGCAATTAATAACCTACCTTTTAGCATTTTCATAAAATCGATCACTCCTAATACTTAATTATAATATATATTTCTAATTTTGGGAATAGTACAAAAAATCATACAATAGCGGAAAATAACGAATTTTATGGTATTTGACAGATTTTTTTATTATTGATATATTTAGTAAATATAGAATGAAAGTACCGGAATATACGACAAAAAATTACACAAAAGACACTATTAAAGCGATAGACGCGAAATTCGAGGCGCAAAAAATCGCCTTTGCCCCCCTTACTTTTCAGGCTGTAAAGGCTCTTTTGGAAACCGGGCTGCTTAAAACTGTTTCCGATTCCGGCGAATGGGGAATCAGCCTTGAAAAAGCGGCTCAAAAGACCGGAATTTCCCTTTATGGCGCAAAGGTGCTTTTGGAGATTGCTTTGGGCATGAATCTGGTCAAAATACTCCCGGAAAATTCGCCGGATAAGGGCGGAGAAACCCTCTTTGTTTTAGGAAAGACAGGCTGGTTCCTGCTGGAAGATGAAATGACAAAAGTCAATCTCAACTTTGTAAATGACGTATGTTATAAAGGGGCGTTTGAACTTAACCGCTCGATAAAAGAGGGAAAACCTCTGGGGCTTGAAGTCTTCGGGCATGAGGGAAAAACCATTTATGAGGTTCTTTCGGTTTTACCGGAAAATGTAAAGGAAAGCTGGTTTGCCTTTGACCATTTTTATTCCGATATAGGTTTTGAAGAAGCTATCCCCGTTGTTTTTTCCCATAAACCGAAAAAAATCATCGACATAGGCGGGAATACCGCCAAATGGGCAATTTGTTGTTGCCGCTATGATCCAAATGTTGAGGTTACCATTGTTGACCTTCCCGGGCAAATTCAGGCGGCGGAGAGTAAAATAGCGCAAGCCGGTTTTTCGGACAGAATAAAGACTCAAGCCTGTAATGTTCTAGATAAAAAAACCGCCATTCCTTCGGGCGCGGACATAATTTGGATGAGCCAGTTTCTGGATTGTTTTTCCCTTGATCAAGTTACAATGATTATGGAGAAAGTTCGACCTGCGGCGGGGTCGGCACATGTATATATACTTGAACCGTTTTGGGACAAACAGCGTTTTGAAGCAGCCTCTTTTTCGCTTCAGGCGACATCCCTTTATTTTACATGTATGGCTAACGGAAACAGTAAAATGTACCGTTGCGGTGAACTCGCGCAGGCCGTAGAAAGGGCGGGCTTTGACATTGTTAGAGAGATTCATAATTTAGGCTCCAATGACTATTCGCTTTTATGCTGCCGGAGCAAACCATGAGCGGCTGCGCTTACATTTCCCGCCTTTGCGCTTGGGCTCCCGGAATAGAAAATTCCAGCGCATGGGACGAATGGGCGCAGGGTAAACGCAAATTTTCTGTCAGCGCGAAAGGACCGGAAATAACTTTTACCGATTCCCTGTTCCGCCGCCGGTTGAGCCAAATCTCCAGAATGACCGTACAGGTTGTTCACGATATATTGCCTGTTAAAGAAGATACAAAAATGTTCTTTGTCTCATTTAGGGGCGAGCTTACAAGGCAGTATCAAATAAACAAAATGTTGATAGAAGATAAGGCGCTCATGCCGGCGGCTTTTTCGCTTTCAGTTTTTAACGCTCCGGCGGCATTGGCTTCCATTGCGCTAGGACTCAAAGGGGGATACTCGGCGCTCTACCCGGGAAATAATTCTTTTACCGCAAGCCTATTGGCGGCGCAAGCGGAGTTTTTATCCGGCGCTCAGGAGGAACTAATTTTTATATATGCCGACGAGCAAGCGCCGCCTGAATATATAAGCCTGCTAAAAAATTGTGATGTAAGCGAAACCAATCAAACTGACGATAAAACCCAATGCCCTCCTCCTGTGGCATTCGCTTTTCTTTTGACGCGGGAACCTCAATCCCTCTCCGTTCCATTCCAGTCACTTATAGCGGAAGAGGCTAGCCCGCAGGGCAACCTTTCGGACAGCCCCTTTGATTTTCTAAAACGTCTCCTTCTTTACGGAAAAATACATGTTTCCCCCTGATTTGCCTCCGGTAAAAAATTGGCCGCTCTATGCCTACCGCGTGATTGGAAAGTGGTTTTCGTTTTTCATCTTTGGCCTAGGCTCTCTGGTTCTGGTTTCAATAGCTTTTCCTGTTATGCGTCTTGCGCTTCATCCCAAGGATCTGTTTAAAAAACACGGAAGGCGTCTTGTTTCATCCGCCTTTAGATTTTTTATTTTCCTTATGAATTTTATTGGGATAGTAACATTGGAAACCGACGACAGAAAAAAATACAAGCGTCTTTCGTCAAAGATTGTAGTCGCCAATCATCCGTCCCTTCTTGACGTGGTTATGCTTATCTCACTTATCCCTAACGCCGACTGCATTGTAAACACTTATTTGGATAAAAATTTTATTGTTAAAGGAATAATACGCCAGCTCTATATACTCAATTCCCTTGATCTTGATATTGTTCTGCGCTCTTGCGCCGAAACATTAAAACAGGGAAACTGCTTAATCATTTTTCCTGAAGGAACAAGAACTCGCAGATCAGGAAAAACAATTCTCAAGAAAGGATCCGCCAGAGTCGCCCTATTTTCAGGTTGCAATATTGTTCCCGTGCATATAGGCGGCACTGATAAATTCGGCCTGGGTAAAAGAGATCCGTGGTATGGCTTTAATACGCGTAAGCGCTATATATACAGCCTCAGTATGGGGCAAGAAATCAGCCCCGAAAAATACCGCGATCTTCCCTGTCCAAAAGCGGTACGGGCGATAACAAGGGAAATAGCGGCTTTTCTGTTTCCGGCAAAAGACGCTTCGGCAATAGAAGAATCAATAAATGAAGATGAAAAAAATGATGAGAAATAAACTTGCTCCGCTAATTGCACCGCTATTTGCGCTAATTCTTCCGTTTGTACTTATTTTTTCCTGCAAGACAATAAATCGCGGCATAAATGAACTCCACATTCCCCAATCAATAGTTTATTTCAGTTTTGACGACGGGCCTAATGCCCAGGGCGATTCAACCGCGCGGCTTTTGGACGTGCTTAAAAAATATCAAATTAAAGCCATGTTCTGTCTGTTAGGTGAAAATGCAGAGCGGTATCCCGATCTTGTAAAGCGCATTTATGCCGAGGGGCATTATATCGCCAATCACGGGTATTCGGAAAAATGGGCAAGCAAAATGAATGATGAGCAATTTAGGGATAACCTTGTAAGGGGGGATGCGGCTATTTCCGCGGCATTGGGTTTTGACGTTTTTCCCAAACTGTACCGGCCACACGGAGGTTTTTTCACTTCAGCGCAGGAAAAGATCATTCACGATGCAGGATACGCGATTGTAACAAGCACCATAAGGGTATATGACGCTGTTACTGACGGAACAAAACGCGGTAAAGTTGTAAAACAAGTTGTCAAAAAAGTTGAAAAACAGGGCGGCGGATTTGTTTTGCTTCATGACGCAAGGGACTCTTACGCTCAGACTGAAGAGCGGCTCGCAAAGGATCCCCACGGCGTTTTTGACCGCTCATGGATACCTGATGCGGTGGAAGAAATAATTATTATCCTTTTAAAGAAGGGGTATATTTTAAATAACCCTGACATTTTAACCGCGATTAATGATTGACAAATATCCGTTATTGTGATAATATATTATTAACAACAGGCGTATTATTAATGGACAAAACTGTTATTTATGAAAAACTAAAAGAATTAATGATCTCCGAGTTTGAGCTTGACGCCGGTTCAATCGCCATTGAAAAACGCCTTGATGACGATCTCCAGCTAGATTCCCTTGATATGGTAGACCTGACGCTAAGCCTAAGCGACTATTTAGAAACAAAACTTGATCCCTCCCTTTTCAAAGAAGCCCGTACTGTACAAGATTTGGTAGATTTAATTGCTCCCCTATGGAAGACAGAGTAATTAGTAGTCAGTAAAATCTAAAACTTTATAAAAAATTATTCCCAAATTTTATCTCGCAAAGGACGCAAAGGCGCAAAGAACGCAAAGTTGTTGTTCGCAAGATCATCGTTTTTCCTTCAATATTTGTAGTTAAACTAATATATTTAGTTAATAATGGGCTATCGGACAAGTACTTTGCGCCTTTGCGCCTCTGCGCGAGATCTTTTTTAAAAATTTATTTATTATGTAATAGATTCATTACTTCAGAGGTGGGGAGTTGTCTATAGGAGGAAATACTTGAAAAGGTTACTTCAAAAAATTCTTCGTCATAGAAGGAGAGTTTTGAGCCGGTGTCGGGGGTGCATTCTAGGTACATGATTTCATTTAGGGTTAGTCCTTTGCTGCGGCAGATCTGCTCCGCCAGGCTTTTTCCGGCGGCGGTTATTGAGGTTCCGGGGTTGTCCTGGTACAGTTCTGTGACAATTACAATGGGTTTTTCTTTTTTAATAATTTTTAGGCCGCAGCGGGAAGGCATATCCCATTGGCCTTTAAAATCAAAAACCTCATCGTAGTATTTTTCCGGTACGCGCATTTTTTAACTGCCCGCTCCAACGCTCCGTACAACGTCTTTCCCAAATGATTTGTGTATCAGCCGCCGGTTGCGGGGGCGGTAAGTTCCATCGTCCATTTCACGGCTGACAACCGTTGAAAGCAAGTGGAACATTTTTTCTTCCTGCGATTCATCCTGATAAAATGTTTTCCACGCGTCATCGTACAATTCCTGAAGACGCTCCGCGCTCATGTTTTTGGGGGTAAAGACAACCTGACCAGCGTTAAAATGATCCCAGTCGTGATCAAAAATGCGCCCCTGACGCGCAAGGTCATCCCAGGCTTTGGTGTGGGGGAAGGGGGTGAGGACTGTAAACTCAGCCAAGTCAAGTTGGATCTGCAAGAGGAAATCAATCAGGCGCTTGATGTCGTCTTCTGTTTGATTGTCCAGTCCTAAAAGAATCGTGCCTTCTACGCCGATGCCGTGGTCGTGGTAGCGTTTCACTCTTTCTTTTATATAATCCGACGTGTCATAAATAGCCTGATACACATACCACGCGCCGGCGCGAGCCGCAAGTTCCAGCACTTTTGGGTCGTCTTCGATGGTGTGGCTGATCCATTTCTTTTTAAGAGGTATCATTTCGCTAAACAATTCCATTTCCCATTTTTTGTCCTGCGCGAGTGAATTGTCTACAATAAAGAGGCGGTTGTTTTCTATGCCGGAGAGTTCCTCAATTACTTTGTCAAAGGGACGGGGGCGGAATGAGCGGCCTCCCATGTAGGGGACGGCGCATGGGTAACAGCTAAAACGGCAGCCTCGGGAGGCGTGGAACAGGTCTACCATCTGAACGCCTTTGTGGTTGTACAATTCGCGTTGGTACAGATCCCGGCGGGCGGGGTTTATTGATTCTACCGGCGGCTGTTGGGGCATAAAGTTGTACACCTGTCGCAGACTACCCTCTTTCCAGTCCGCGAAAACCTGTTCCATGCGGGTTTCCGCTTCGCCCAAAAACACTGAGTCGGCGTGGGGGAGAGTTTCCTCCGCGTGCAGCATGACGGCGATGCCGCCAAAGATAACCTGCTTGCCCCTTTTACGGTATTCGTCCGCGATAGCCCAGCCTCGCTTTACCTGCGTGCTGAGCATCATTGAGATAGCGACAAGATCGCAGTCTTCATCAAAGTTAATGTCTTGAACATTCTCATCGGTAAATTTTACTTCCACATAATCTGGAAGGGCCGCGGCAAACACAACAGGCCCGTGGGGAGGCAGATTAAAAGTGGTTTGTCCTGGAAGTTTGTTCCACTTGGGATAAATGAGTTTTAATTTCATGGGCGCAGGCAAAAATGCCTATCCTCTATTAATTTTAAAGTCTTTCGCAGATCGTCTTCTAACGGGCGGTCGTCTTCGAGCGGTTTAAAATAAGCCGCTATTTCGTTGTACGTTTTTTCAGTCTGCCCCAAGTCGCTTAATTTAAGCTCGCCTTTTTTCAACCGCAGATCGAGTGCTTGAAAAGCGGCTAATAGCATTGCGGCTGTAACTTGAGAAGTCAGTTTGTTTATTCGAGCGCAGTCGCGTGCCGCGATAGTACCCATGCTTACCTTGTCCTGGTTATGACATTCTGTAGAACGGGAGAATACGCTCATGGGCATTGTGTTTTTTAAAGCTTCGGCTGTCCATGAGGAAACCGCGATTTGCACGGCTTTGAATCCGTGGTTGCACGCGACTGCCCCGCCCGTTCCCGTCAGGTTTGGCGGAAGCCCGCGGTTGTATTTTGTGTCTACGATTAGGGCAAGCTGCCTGTCCAAAAGGTCGGCAATATTCGCTATTATGTTTTTAAGCGAGTCCATCGCAAAGCAGATGTGCCCGCCGTAGAAATGCCCGCCGTGGTATACGGATTGGGTTTCGGGATCAATGAGCGGATTATCGTTGGCGCTGTTCATCTCGGTCTCAATAAAATTACGCAACGTATCGCGCATATCGTAAAACAAGCCGATCACATGGGGAGCGCAGCGAATTGAATACATGTCCTGAATCCGTGACGGGCCGGCAAGCGCGCCCTGGTTTTCCTTGGGCAGACTTACGCGTATTTTTTCCGCGGACAAAGCCTGTCCCGAATGCGGCTTTAGCTCGAAAAGCCGCTTGTTAAAATGATAAGCGTTGCCTTTAAGGGCGATGGAATTCATCGCTGTTACGCGGCAGGAAAGATCGGCAAGATATTCCGCGTCGGAAAAAGCGAGAGCGGCGACGGCGTTCATTACCGCAGTTCCGTTCATTATGGCGATGGCTTCTTTGGGACGGAATTGATAGGGAGCCTTTCCAAGCTCCGAAAGCGCTTCGGCGGAGGAGCGGACTTTGCCCTGATAGCGAACTTGCCGCTCGCCGATTAACGCGCCCGCGAGGTATGAAAGCGGAGTGAGATCGCCCGATGCGCCAACGGAGCCTTCCTGCGGAACAAGGGGCAGAATGTCATGCTCTATAAAAAATTCAATGTAACGCAGAAGTTCAATACTGACGCCGGAATAGCCCATTGCCAGCGTATTGAGTCTTACGATCATCAACGCCCTGACTGTAACATCATCAAAATACTCCCCCATGCCGCAGCCGTGGAAGCGCGTTAAATTAACCGGCAGTTGCCGGTATTGTTCCGGATTTACCGTCTCGGTACAAGAATCGCCGTAACCTGTGGTAACGCCGTAGATTCCGCCATGCCGCGTTAAAGCCTCATCAAGAAAATCAGCGCCATTCTTTATCTTTGTTTCAAAATCGGCGTCATTGCACAAACGCACTTTAATTTGTTTTTTCGCCGCCGCAGTAAGAGTTTCAATAGTAAGCCGATGTTTGCCAATCTCAAGTATTTCTTTACTCATAAGATGTTCCTATTAATTATAAAATATACAAAAACGGTTAATATAGCAATGGGTAAATATGTTTTTTAGCTAAAAAGACGCTAGGAGAAGAGGTTCACGCAAAGACGCGAAGGCGCAAAGGGCGCAAAGTTTTCGTCCTATAACTCATTATTGATCTAGATATATTAGTTTAACTACAAATATTGAAGGAAAACGATGATCTCACAAACAGCAACCTTTGCGTCTGCGAACCAAGGGTTCGATGCGCCTTTGCGAGAGGTCTTCTTTAGAATTGCATTCCTCCGAAGATGCCTATTTTGTGAGTTTGATTGTCAAATGATTTGCCGGGTACCGCGCCGGCAAAGTCTCCCGGAGACGGATCCGTATTTTTACTCTGATTCAGGTAATCGTAAGAAATACCGGCGAATACTCCTAAACGCTCGAATAATTTGAACCCGCCAATAAGACGCAGCTGATAGAGGGTGGTATTGGTACCGAAGAAAAATTGCCAAAAGTCCGTAACCTCGTCCACCTTAAATATATTACCGGTTGATATGTCAATATCAATGAAGAATTTGCGTAAAGGAATTTCAAAACCAAAGCCGCCGCGGTTAATTATCAGTTTATCGCCTTCCCTGCCCGGAATCAGTCCGCCGCCAAAACCGATGCCTGAATGAGTATAGAATATTTTTGTACCGCTGCGGAAACCGGCGTTCATGAACAACATATCGTCAGTATAAACCAAAAAATGCTCCATGCCGTCTTTTACTTTATTAACTACTCCAATGGGGATTACGTTTCCCGATTCGGAAATATTTATCAAACCAACCTGAACTCCTACCCCGCCTCCTTCCCCGCGTATGTTAATCGCCCCTAATTGAATCCCCCACATATCTCCTTTAAAGTTATTTATTAGGCCCGCCGCCTGAATGCCAAAAAATGTTCCAGACGCGTTATTGTTTATTCCGGCAATCTGGATGCCCCTGACAGTGCCTTTCGCCACATTGAAAATGCTCGCAGTCTGGAGTCCGTCAAGACCGGCGTTGGCGAAATTAAAAACGCCTGATAACTGAACGCCCTGAACGCGGCCTGTATTTATCAAACCCACCGAAGCGGTACCAAGCCCTCTAAGATTGTATCCAATGCCCACTGTAGGCGCGATTAAGAAAATATCGGTTGTTCTTCTAAATGGAATGCCAAACAGGTTCATGCCGGGAAGAAGCTGAAAATTAATAAAGTATATCGGAGCGTCGGTTTGTTCTTGGGCAACGATATTCCCCGTAATGGCTGTCAAAAAGATCAAAGTTAAAAAAATCGTCGCGTTTCTAAAATTAATTAATTTCATTTTTGCCTATTTTCCTTGTAATAACGGTAAACTTTCTTATGCTTTTTTTGTTTAATATTGCGGCAATTATATTCATGCAATATTATTTACCATAACTAAACTTTTGTCTATATAAATGGAGAATAAAAGTTTCTTTGCTTTTTTTAGCCTTCTATTGACAAAAATGTAAAATTATGGTCTGATTTAGCAAACATAATAATTTTATAATTAGGAGAAAATTTTATGAAAAAAACAAATTTGGTTCTTTTGGTTCTCTTTCTCGTATCTGCTGTAGGGGTTTGGGCGCAGGCCAACGCTAACACGGCTCCGGCATTCGATCAGCAGCCTTCTGTTGTTTTGGACTTATGGAGTAATGGAAGCAAAGGCAAGTATTCAGACAATATTATTTTTAGAAACGCCACATTAACCAGGGATATTACGTTTAATGTATATGGCTATGAAGAGAAAAAGAAAGAATGGACGCTAATCGGGACATCGACATTAAAGGAGTATTCAGATAATGACAAGATTAGTCCGCCTAAAAACGTGAAAATAAAGAATTTCAGATGGTTTGCGGTTTATTCACCGGCTAATATAAAGTTTATGGCGCAGGCGAAAGCCAACGACAGTAATGACATTGTTATAACAATCGTTGAAAATATTCCCATAGCGGATAAACCGCAGGGAAATAACGCCCCTGCATTTGATATGGCGTCTTCAAAGATAATAGATTTATGGGAAAAAGTTAAAGGCAAATATAAAGACAACATTAACCTTAAAAACGGGATAGGAAACAAGAATATTTCGTTTAATATATGGGGATATGATCAAAAAAACAATCAATGGAGTATAATTGGGCCTAAAAAACTCAGCCCTGATCCGGCTCCTCCTGCGGTGTTTACGGGATGGGGATGGTATGATCCTTCTAATGATAATTCAGTAGATTCGACATGGAAAGACAATTTAAAAGAATTCAGATGGATTGCCATTCAATCATTGGATGGCCTTTCATTTAATGTTGATGTTGCGGCCAGCAGCAATGATCTTATGCTTACGATCATTAAATAAATAATTCATGTAAGCTGTTAAAAAGAAATATCGCAATGGCGTTAATCATACCTTATTCGCAAGAGGATCTAAAAATAAGGTGTGATTGACGCCTTCACCGTGAATAAAAATAGCATTATATTTTCCTGAATATAAGCGAAGTGTTAACTCCCCCAAACGCGAAGTTATTGGACATGATATACTCCCCGTCAATCTCCCTTCCGTTTCCCGTGATGTAATCAAGCGGCCCGCAGCGCGGGTCGAGTTCTTCTAGGTTAAGGTTGGGGCAGAACCATTTTTCCCTCATCATGTTAATGGCAACCCACGCTTCAATAACTCCGCAGGCTCCCAAAGTGTGGCCTATGTAACTCTTTAACGTGCTTGCAGGAATAGGTCTTTGGAAAACATCCGCAGTAGCCCAGCTTTCCGCAACGTCTCCCGAATCGGTGGCGGTTCCGTGGGTATTCACATAAGCTATTGAAGCCGGGTCAAGACCAGCGTCTTCCAGCGCGAGCTTCATGGCGATGCCCATAGTGGGACGGTTCGGCTGGGTAACATGAGTGCCGTCGGTATTGGTTCCGAATCCGGCAATTTCCGCGATTATCTTCGCTCCCCGTTTAACCGCGTGTTCGTATTCTTCCAGAATAAGCGTTCCCGCCCCTTCGCCGATAACAAGCCCGTCTCGGTTTTTGTCATAAGCGGCGGGAGTTTTTTCAGGGGTGTCATTTTTAGAGCTTGCCGCAAAAAGGGTGTCAAAGACCGCCGCGTCCGCCGCGCTTAATTCTTCCGCGCCGCCCGCAAGCATAATGTCCTGAATACCCTGCTTTATTGTCTCATAAGCAAAACCAATCGCCTGACTGCTAGACGTGCAGGCGGTGTTTGTCGTTATGATTCTTCCCGTCAGTCCGAAAAATACGCCGATGTTCGCGGCGCAGGTTTGGGGCATCGCCTTGATGTAAGTTGTGGCGCTCATGTTGGTCAGATCATTTAAGACAAGCATGCTGTAGAAATCCATGAGGGAATCTATGCTGCCCATAGAGGAACCGTAGGCGACGCCGCATCGTCCGTTTTTCAATTCGGGATCATCGGCGTTTATTCCCGAATGAGCCAACGCCCTGTCCGCGGAAACTAGCGCAAGCTGGGCTACCCTGCCTAGGCCTCTGATTTTTTTGCGCGGATAATCGGGCATGGTAAAGTCAACGGGAGCGGCAAGCCTTGTGTTCATGCGCGTATATTTGTCCCAATCATCCATTCTGCGAACGCAGTTCTTTCCCGCTTTCAGCTTCGCCAATATATCCGCCCATTCGCTTCCCAACGCGCTGACAATCGAACCGCCTGTAATAACTACACGTTTTTTCACACCATGCCCCCGTTTACTGAAATTACCTGCCGCGTTATATACGAAGCCGACTCTGAAAGAAGAAACACAGCCAATGCCGCGACTTCTCCCGGTTTCCCGATACGCCCCATTGGGATTGACGGGAGTACTATGTCCATTGGCACATTACGGATCATTTCAGTTTCGATGATGCCCGGCGCGATACAGTTTACCGTTATGGAACGGCTTGCCAGTTCTACCGCAAGGGCTTTTGTCGCGCCGATAATGCCGGCTTTTGCAGCGCTGTAATTTACCTGCCCACGGTTGCCAATAATCCCCGATACCGAAGAAATTGTAATGATACGCCCGCGCTTTTTTCTGCAAAGAGGCATTGTAAGGGGATGAAGCACGTTGTAAAAACTGTCAAGATCGGTGCGAAGAACGGCGTCCCAGTTTTCCCCGCTCATGCCGGGGAATGAATCGTCGGCTGAGATTCCCGCGTTGCAGATAATTCCCCAGAACGCGCCGTTTGTTTCCGTCCATTTATCGAGTTTTTCTTGACACTCTTCCCTATCGCTCACGTCAAATTGAATCAGCTCGATACTTCCGCCTTTTTGGAGAATTTCATTTTGCAAAGATTCAGCCGCTTCTTTTCCTTTGTTATAATGCGCTGTTACCTGATAGCCGGCTTCTGATACGGCAAGAGCGATAGCCCTGCCGATGCCTTTGCTTGCCCCGGTTACTAAAACTTTTTTTTCAGTATTCAATTTATTTCCCCTGTCAGCGTTTTTAGCCGCTCATCGCTGATTTCCATAACCATCATTTTTCCTTCCATAACTTTTTTATCTTTAAGGAAAACTTCTCCTTCATAAGTATAAATCAAATCGGTACGATCACTTTCCTTTACGCGAACATCCGCCAAACTGCCGTTTTTAAAGAATGGAATTTCCATCCGCATATGCGGGATGCTCAGAATAAACCCGATTTTAGGTTTTTCTCCCTTTGCCCGTTTTCTAATTCCCGTAAGGGCTGAAATTGCCTGGGCTATAAATTCAAACCCCGCCCATGCAGGCACGCCGTCCAAAACAGGATCGTAAAAAATACAACTCTCCGTGATATTATATTCCGCCCTGATGCTATATTCAATATTATAATCAATTATCCTGTCAAGGAGCAGCATTTTTCCCGTGTGCGGAATTAAAGTTCGCAATTCTTCCTGTTCGATCAACTGTTATCTCCTTCCCAAAATTAAACTGACATTGCATCCGCCAAAAGCAAAACTGTTGCTCATACATATTGAAGGAGTTTTTTGACAGTTCGCCTCATCGGGGGAAACGAGGCTTTCCAAGCCGGTAATTTCCTCGTCTTTAACGCCGTCCCAGCAATGAACCGGAAGCCCTCTTTTTTCAGTCAGTACCATCCAGCAGATTGCCGCTTCCAAAGCCCCCGCCGCGCCAAGGGTATGCCCCGTGATTGGCTTGGTTGAACTCATCGGAGGCACTTCGTCAAACACCGTCTTCATGGCGATAGCTTCGGTTTTATCGTTAAGCTCCGTGCCTGTGCCGTGAAGGTTGATGTAGCCGATTTGCCGCGTATTTAATTCAGCGTCAGCAAGCGCGGCTTTCATCGCCTTTGCCGGCCCCGCTCCGTCAGTTCCAGGCCCTGTCATGTGATAAGCGTCGGCGCTTTCCCCCGAACCCAACAATTCAACGGCGGAGTTTTCCGCGGCTTCAAGCAAGAAGAACGCCGCCCCTTCGCCCAGGTTGATTCCTTTTCTATTTTTACTGAACGGGTTTGTAAGGCTGTCGGAAACC
Source organism: Treponema sp. R8-4-B8 (assembly GCF_054786175.1). NCBI lineage: Bacteria > Pseudomonadati > Spirochaetota > Spirochaetia > Treponematales > Treponemataceae > Treponema > Treponema sp. R8-4-B8. The sequence goes on along the minus strand of NZ_BDHE01000480.1, from coordinate 58,195 downwards.
GCTTCAAGGGAATGAAATCCGGCAAGGACGGTATCAGAGACAATATCCGCGCCCCCGGCGATTACGGCATCGCACAAACCGGCTCTTATTAATTCCGCCCCGCGAATAATCGCGCTTGCTCCAGAAGCGCAGGCGGTGGCGATGGTGAACGCCGCGCCGGAAAGACCGAATTTTAGGGAAACAAATTCCGCCGGAAAAGACGCGCTCTGAAAACGAAGATTGTAATCTTGCGGAAAAGCGCCTTGCGAAAGAAAAGCCTGATGGGCTAAAAGAGAGCCTTGCGAACCATTGTCGCAGGAACCGAGGCAGACCCCTATTTTTTCAGGACCGTATTTGGCAATGGCCTTTTCTATATTGGGACGGATCTGTTCCAAAGCCGCGTCAATAATGCGGATGATTCTGGTTCCCGTCGCATAGACAGCCGGTTCTTTAGTCAAAGATTCAGGCAGGGAAGTAACTTTTGGCAGTTCTCCTGGAATCAGTCCCACGGGTAATTTTCCGTTTGCGGACGGTAATTCTTTCATTACAATTCCGCCCTGATAACCGCGCAGGCAAGAGTCGTACAATTCATTTCTGTTTTTTCCGGCGCAGCAGATAAGCCCAGGCGTTGACAGCCAAATCTTTTTTCTCACTTAAAATCACCTTCCAGAGTATACGCGTATCCCCTCAAATGATTAACCAATTTGACGGCATTCTGATTTTTTTCAATTTCAATAATAATGGTTTTCCCCTTAAAAATACGGCGGGTATTTCCCGTGTTTTCAAGTATAAGCCCGCAGTTTTTCAGGGCAGAACTGAGCGCTGTAATATTGTAGAAACAGAGTTGAAAATCGGCTACAATATATTCAGGTTTAAAAGACTTGGGAAAAATTGAGGAAGAGAAAGACACAAGCCCGTTCTGATAGGAAAGCTCCCCCACGCTTACGCCGAGTTCGTTCAAAAGGGTCATTTCCATCACCGCTTCATCAGCTTTTACCCACGCGTTAAAAGAATAATCATTGCCCTGCCAGGAGGCGGAAATACGCTGCGCCGAGTCTATGGGATTTTCAATGTCCCCGCAGGGCATTAAAAAGAATTTTGAGCTGTTTGTAATGTAGACAAAGAGCCTGTTTTCCCTGATTGGAGCTTTTGCGACGCAGGAACAACAGCAGAGGACTAAAACTATGGCAGTTTTTGTTTTATTCAAAAAATTACCCAAAATTTAAAGCTATGACATACTATCTAAATCTGTCGCTTTTGTCAAACAATTATAATAACCAACAAAAAAGGTTAGAACGCCGTAAACTTTTAAGCGCCGAAGCAAGACGCATTTTATCCCTTTGCGAAGGCCGTCCCATTACGGAGGATGATATAGCAAGGGAAGCCTCTGGTCGCCCCTTTTTTCAGGGTAGTGACGCTGATTTTAGCATCTCCCATTCCGGCGCATTAACCGCAGTTTCATTGGTCAGGGGCAAAAACCTTCGCACCGGCTGTGATGTTGAACTAGTCCGCCCCCGCGCAAGAGCAAGAGAAATAGCGCAGGAGTTTTTCACCACCCAAGAAAGAAAATATATTGATGCTGACAGCTCCCCAAACGGAACGCGCTTTTATCAAATTTGGACACTAAAAGAATGTTACCTAAAACTCAAGGGGCTTTCAGTCTTTGATATGGCCAGCGTTCCATCCTTTGCCAATAGCGAAGGTTCCCTCCTTAATACCCATCTTGAACAAATCTCATTCAACCTTTACGAATTTATCGCCGCTTCTGGTGAACGCTATATAGCAACAACAGCGCTTGAAGGCGGAGAATTCCACCCCAAAATACGCTGGTTCTCTAAAGACTGATTCTAAAGAATTTCACACAAAGAACACAAAGGACGTTAAATAAACGCACGGCGTAGCCATGTGGATCAATAATGCCGCTGGTTAAAATAAAAGCAAGGCTGACTTTAGGCAGCCGACAGTGCGTGAAGAACACCAAGAAGATACCCCCTATTCCCCTTTGTGATCTTTGTACCTTTGTGATCTTAGTGTGAACTCTTCCGATTTAATTTTTACTCTGAAGAATCATAGCGAAAATAAAAGCCGCGCCGAGTCCTACTGAGACGGTTAGGCCGAAAAGATGAGTCGGGGTAAAACTGCTTAATACTAAGGCGCCAAAAGACAGCAAGGTAGTTAAGAACGATAAAACTACTGCGAGGGATGTAAGAGGTTTCTCATCTCCTTGTTTTTTTCCGATCATATAAAAAATGTAGTCCAGCCCTAACCCGAAGACAAGAACAAGCGCCGCTACAGAGAAAAAGCCAAGAGAAATTTTACTGACTGCCAGAACTGCAAGAACGGACAGAACCAGCAGCGGCGGAATCGCGCATATTTTAACGCTGTCCGCTTTTGGGTATACAATACAAACTACAATAGAAATAACAATATAGGCGGCAAGGAAGAACAACAGCATAGATATTGTAAGAGTATCCATATCGCGTCCTATATCTTTTGCCTTGTTTATAAAATAAACAGAATCGAATTCTTCGGCGATTGCCCTAAAGACCGCCTCGTCAGTCGGCTTTAGCGGCAGAACGCAGGAATAAAAGTTCCCATCTTTTTCTCCAATCCAAAGATTTGAAATGCCGGCAAGGGAAGGCGCGTCTTCAGGAAGGCAATATCGCGGGGTGGCGGCAAATTCATTTTCAAAGTTACGCGCGTACTCAGGCGGGAACCCTAAGTATTCAAATTGTGAGGCGGCAAGGGGGAGAAGGGCTTTCATCGCGTCGTATGTTTCTTTTTGCTTTTTTATTGACGGGACAAAAACTGAAGTTCCCAAAAAAGAGCCCAAGTTGCCGCGGAGAATTTCTTCTTCCAAACGCGATACAAGAGCTTCTTCGTTTTCCAGAGTTTCTTCAGCGTTTGATCCGGTAACAATAAAGTACCAGCCTGAAGAACCGTAATCTAAAACTTGCGCCGCCCGTTTTTCCGACTCCAACAAAGAAGCGGACATGGTATAAAGGGATGAAAGGTTGTTTTCTATTTTTACGGATGAAAAATTAAAAATAAGAAACAGCACGGCGGTAAGGATCAGGGCGGCGGCAAAAGCTAGTTTTGCGAAACGCGGCAAAGACAGGTTTTTTAGGCGGAGAAAAATCTTTCCTTCAAAAAGGGCGAACCGTCTTTTATTCTCCTCAGGTATTTTAAGACGCGGATAGATACAGAAGCAAGTTAGGAAAGAACTGAGCAATCCCGCCATTGAAAAAACCGCGAACTGTTTCAGAATCGGGAACGGCGCGAACAGGAAAACGCAAAAACAAATTTCCGTAGAAATAAAACTCATGATGACGCTTTTTGAAATGGAGCGGCGAATTTCAGCGCCGTTTTTTAAAGAGGGATTCCCCTTCCAGTGGACAAAAAAGTGCGCCGAGTAATCCACGCAGGTTCCTATTAACGTGGTGCCAAAAACAAAGGTGATGATGTGAATTTCCCTAAAAACCAAAAGCGCGGCTGCGGTAGCAACGCATAATGAAACTCCCGCCGCCAAAATGGAAGAAAAGACCGGTAAGAATGAACGGAAGGCATACAGGAACATAATTAGAATTATGATAATCGTAACGGTACTGATAAATGAGATTTCCCTCTGCGCGCCCGAAGCGCTTTCGTAACTGTGGAAGGGTATCCCTAAAAAATAAAATTCCAGCCCAGTAACTGATTTTTTTATTTCAGGCGCGAGCGCGTAAATTTTTCCAACAGCGTTCTGTCCCGAACTCAGGGAAGTCGCATGCGGCGCGAGCGTTAGGCGGAGCAATACGTACCATGTCTCCTCTTTTTGTATCGCCAAAACGTCCTCTTTGACGTTAAAGCCTTTCCCGGCAAGCATGGAAGACGATAAAAATTCCCTCATCCGCCTTTCCGCAAGAAGAAAAGGATCGCTTTCTATATTATCAAGCGGAATAAAATTAATGGCGCTAAAAGCGGACGCAAGCGCGTCATAGGCTATTTCTTCCGCTCCGCCGTTTTTCAGAAGGGCAAGCGTTTCTTTTTCCGCGATGACAAAACGGTAATCGTACAGATAACGGCTAAACTCCGCCATGACTTCTGAATCAAAGTAAAGGGTAATGCTTTCAAAATCAGGCGAATTACCTAATTCATCGTACAACAGGACGGCTCCTTTCTTCGCGTTTTCAAAATCCGGCGCGGCTGAAAAAATAATAATATCGCGTCCGGTTCTTTCCCCAAAGAGCATATCCGCTTCCATTACCGCTCTGGATTGGCTGGAACGGGGGAGCATGTCAAATAACATAGTGTTGATTCGTACCGGCCCTTTTACAAAGACAGAAAGAAAGAGAAGCAGGAGAATGGTCAGGTGAACAAAAAGCCACAGCCCCAGAGGGGGGATGTTACGGCAAAGCGAAAAGAGCTTTTTCATTAACATTCAATTCCGCCGGGTAACGATGGTTTGATAAATTATACTGCACGGTGTCGCCGTTCTGCTCGTATATCAGTATCGATCTGATGGCAATATCGCCTTTCATAATAATTTTTTCCGCAAAAACGCCAATAGAGTTATTCTTAGGGATAAGGCCCAATTCCCATGCGGAGGCGCCGCCTGAAAAATAAACATTAAAATTATCCATCAGCCCCTGGCTGTTGCCGGAAAAAACCGCGCTTATAACTTCCGCCATGCGGAGAAATGTTTCATTCCCCTGCGCGCTTAAAACGGTTCTCTGGCCGCCAGGCCGGGACTGTATAAGATAATCTTTTCCCAATGTCAGTGTAGAAGGAAATGGTTTGACGGTGTCCCATACCATGCCTAAGCCGGCGGCGATAATAAAATTACCCGATGAATTTAAAACGCGTTTTAGGCGGCTTAAAGTTTTTTCCTGTTCAAAGTTTCCCTGCACTATAGGGTGTTCCGCAAGGCGCGAACAGGTTGTCTTAAAAGCTTCCATTGTTTTGGCATCAAGAGGATGGCGGAAAATTTCTTCCGCTTCGGTCTGCGCCCATAATCCTACTGTACAAAAAAACAACACAATGACGGCGGTGTTTTTCATTACATTCCTCCCGTTATAAAAGCTTCAACTTTTTGAGTTAAAATTGACGGACACACAAAACAGGAATCGTTGTTTTTAATATCGAATGCCATTTGCGTGCTGGAGCCTTTGGTGGTAAGCTGTCCTGTTTTGGCGTTGCGGATTTCATACCGTATCATCAGGCGGTTTTCGTATTCCATAAGAATAGCCTTTACCCGCGCCCTGTCTTTGAACTTCAGCCAGCCTAAGTATTTTGCGGAAACTTCGATTACCGGAAAGGCATAGCCTGATTTTTCCATTTCTTCATAACTGTAACCTATTTTTTCCAGAAGGGCGCGCCGTCCTACTTCAAAATAGTTAATATAATTCCCGTGCCATACAACCTTTAAAGGATCGAGATCATAAAATTCAACGGTAACTTCCGCTTCCGCGTAAATATTATAGGGGCCGTTGTTTTCTTTAGTAACCATTTATCATGCCTCTTTAAACCAAAAGTCATAGAAATTATACCACTGAAAAGGGTTTTGGTTACAGTAGTTTTCCAACAACTCTACAAAAGAGCGGGCAAGGAGGGTACTTTGAGCAAACCTCTCTTTTCTGGATAATTCAAAGGAAAGTTGGCTTTTATGAACATGCATATCGTATTCCGGCTTTATTGACAGATCCCCCCGGCGCATTGCAAAAATAAAATAAACAGGCGCTTTCATTAAAACCGCCATATAAAAAATCCCCGGCGAAAAAGGCGCTTCTTCCCCTAAAAATGAGATCATTAGTTTTTCCACATGATCTTTGGCGTTACCGCCCGTGGGATTGCTTGCCGCCGTCCTGTCTCCCGCAATCGTCACCATCTCTCCGTTTGCGAGTTTTTCTTCCAGTATGACCGCCGTATGCGGGCCAATTTCAGCGGCGCTGATAATGTCAAAGACCGATTGGGGATTCAGTTCCTTAAGCATACGGGTAAAGTTTTTGCTGACCTTTGTGTCAATAACGGCGGTAATCGGCGTTTTGCGGGACACTCCCGTCCTGTTAAAACTCGCGAGCCCCCTTAAAAGTTCGATATTCCCAAGATGGGATGTAATTAAAAAAACTCCCTTCTTGTTTTCCAGATCATTGATTAACTCTTCTATGTCGTCATTCTGAAAATGAATTTTCTTAAATTGAAACTTCCCTCCCCAAGACTCAAGTTTTTCCACAAGGGTAAGGGAGAAGGAAATAATATGCCTTAAAGGACCGAAGGGAGAGAGGCATTTTTTAGCGATTCCATGTTGTTTAACAAAGGGAGCGGCTTTTTGCAAGAAACGTTTTGACTCATCTCTTGCTTTTTTTGAAAAAAGAAAATAAAAAAAACCTACTGGAAACGCTATGACGCGCAGTATCACAACAGGAAACAGCCTGAATAAAATCAGCATGAGTTTTATATGCCAATACCCGGCTGCTTTTTCCTTATGCTGGGACCAGTGCAAGGGGGCATCTTCCGCTTTCTTCATAGCAGCCCTTTCCTAATATTTTTTCCCGCGTTTAATTTTTATGGCAATCAACAGCGGCAGGCGCAGGATCATACCGATACACAACCGGCTGAACATCAGGCTTATGCTGATATTATCCCTGACCATACGGAAATTGGAAACTCCATCGGCGGGGTAACTTACTTTTATTGGGTGAAATACCGGAAACACTTTTTTCCAGTAAAGGCGAACCAGAATTTCCGGGTCAAAACCCATACGTTTGTCCATAAAAGGATTCCGCGCTATTCGCAATGCAGCGTCCACCGGGTACACTCTAAAACCGCACAGCACGTCCTTCAACTCGTTTGAGAGCGTAACCACAGAAGCCCAAAAATTAGAAATTTTCCGCCCGTTTACCCTGCTTTTTGGAGCGGTCTTGTCAAATTCAGGGTACCCGCAGATGATCATGTCGGGATGATTAGCCGATTCTTCAAAAAAGAAAGCGGCCTTCCCAGCGTCATGCTGTCCGTCCGCGTCTATCTGAAGCGCGTGGGTCAGCCCCAATTCCGCCGCTTTTTTAAGGCCGCCTGTAACCGCCCCTCCCTTGCCGCTGTTTTTTCCAAGCCTTACCAGAACGACACCCGGCGTGTTTGCGGCGCATTCGGAAAGCAGCGCCTGAGTTTCCGCGCCGTTGCCGTCGTCCACTACAATTACCGGCAACCCTGTAGCCGCGAGTTGTTTGGCAAGGGAGCAGGCTGTAACGCCGTGTTTGTAAACGGGGATAATAAAACCTTGTTTCATTTATCCCCCATAATTACCGTTCCCAATGAATAAACAGTTTCACCTTTTGGCGAACTTAAGTTAAAAGAAAGTGTTTTTTCTTTTTTTGAAAGTTTAAGAAGCAGCGGCGCGTCGGGCCGGATAAAATTGGTAAATTTTACGCGCTTAATTTCCGAAGGAGTCACGGAAGTTCCAAGGTGACGCGCCGCGAAACGCAGTACTAATTCCGTCTGGGCTACCGCGGGAAGGATGGGGAATCCTGTAAAATGACCGTCAAAATACGGGCTTGTATTGGGGATGGAAAATTCCAAGGTGACGGAGTTTTCGGTTTTTTCAATAATTTTTTCATTGTCAATTTTGAAGCCTGCACTAGCAGAAGAGGCGCTTTTAAAATTGCCTCTTTCTGCCGCCGTCTCCGCGCCGGAAAAGAGAAGCAGAATATCTTCCTTCTTTTTTTTACCCTGCGCGTCCATGGGCAGCATATCAAGGTAACGCCATTTTTTTGGAATCACTATGTTTTCAAAATATTTAAGAAGGTACTCCCTCCAAAAATTATTTATCTCAATTTTTTCAAGCCCGTCAAAGCGTTCCTTCCCTTTGCCGTTAAAAACCATCACGGCGGCAAGGTACTGGCGCTTGTCTTCAAGTGAGATTACGCATACGTCGGATACTAGGCCTGATTGTAAAATGCGGTTTTCTATTTCAGGAAAAGAAATTCGCTTCTCTTCAATTTTAACCACTGAATCAATCCGCCCTTTGAGCAGAAAACGCCCGTCTTCAAGTATCTCTACCATGTCGGCGGTTTCAAAACCTGCCGGGTCTTTGATGTAAGGTGAGCGGATAATCAGACAGCCTTCCTGATTCTGACTGATCTTCGCATTGTCAAAGACAGTCCATTCCTGACCGTTGACAGACTGCCTCCACGCTATGCCGGAAGTTTCCGTGCTTCCGTAAACTTCCACGGGCCAGAAGCCGAAAACTTCGTTGGTTTTTTTTGCGGTGTCAAATTTTAAGGCGCCGCCGGAAGTGAAAATCCACGGCGATTTTAAGTTAAGGGCCGACGGACTCTCCATTTCCACCGCCCGTTTAAGGAAGGCCGGCACCGTGATGATCATATACTCCGTATCGGAGAATTTTTCCATCTCCTCGGGAAATTCTATCCGTCTTCTTCTAAAAGGCGCTCCTAAAGTAAAAGGTAAAAATATAGAAAATAAAATTCCGTAAATGTGATGCTGGCTTACCGTTGATAATAATTTGCGTTTAAGAAATTCATCGCCCCATTTGGAAATTATAAAACGGTTGTCAGCCTCAAATTCCGTAAGCCGCTGACGCACGGCTTTAGGTTTTCCGGTACTCCCTGACGTATACATAATGATAGAGGTTTCGTCGGCGTTAATTGCGGGCGCTTCTTCCGCCTGCGTGTCCGCTGCTAGACTTTCAGTTTTTCGCGGGGAATTGAGAAGCGAAGGAATGTGGAAAGTGTTTCGCGGAGTTTCTCCTTCGGGAAAAATTTGATCGGTAAAGAAAGGAGCCGAGCTTTGCGCCGCATTTTGCTCCGAGCCGCCAGCCGCGCCGCCGCGAATTTCTTCTATATAAGCGGGACTTACATTGGCGCTAAGAAGTATCTCTTTTTTACACTGGAGCAGGGCGGTAAGAGCCAGAAGAAAGTACCAGCAGTCTTCGCAGTGAAGCAGCCATTTTTCGTCATTTCGCGAATTTATTACGCGGCGCAACTCGCTTGTACCTTCAAGAAAATCACCCCATGTCTTGTAAACGGCGTCGCTCCATCTGCCTTCGTAACACAGAACCGTAGAGCGAGGCCGGGAATTATTTTTAAACGCCGAAAGCGGGACGCTTTGGGGCATATTTTTCTGTACTATTTTTCGTACCATAAATTCCCCCGCAAAGAGGACTCCAATCAGTATATATGAAATTAAGCCGTTATAAACAGACCACAATATGTCGGAACCGTAAAAAATTGTAAAGGCGGCGACGCTTCCGTTAAAGATAAAAAATCCGCACCAAACATACGTTACTTTACGGCAGTAGCCGGCGACTCTTTTTTCATTCAGGGAGCCTTTAATGGATCTGTCCTGCATTGTCGCAAAACGGAAGATCATGCTGGGTGGGGAAAACAAGGTGCCGCCAAAGGTTATCAGGAACAGAATATTCATTATTACCGGATAGAGTTTTAGGATAACGGCTGAATTGAGAATAAGGCATAAACTTCCCAACACTAAAAGCATTACGGAATTCCACAAGAAGGAAATTCCTTTTGTCCCTTTTTTTCCCGATGTTAAGGTAATAAAAATAATAAGGGCGAATGCTATAACAAAAATAGAGAACATCCGTAATGGAATTTTACGGATTACCAGAAAATAAAAAATCAACGCCGGATAAAGCGCGGCGGCAATAAAAAACAGGACTTTGGGAATATTTCGAAGTTTAGAGGCCATCAGGTCTGTTGAATCAGCGGGTAAAGCAAATCTACCACATCCTGAACAGTAACGGCTTTTTTGAACGATTCAGGGTCGATTTTTCCCGGAATAAACGCCTTCATTTTTACAAGAAGGTCTACCGCGTCAATGGAGTCCAATTCAAGGTCATGATAGAGTTTTGCCTCTGGAACAACGGCGTCTTTCTCTATCTCAAATTCTTCAGAAAGTATGTCCTGTAATTTATGTAAAATATCTTCCCGGGTCATGCCGCTCCTCCCGCTGATTCAATGTACGCCGCCAGGGCGTCTACAGAGGCAAAATGCTTCTTATTGTCCGCGTTTTCCGCGGAAAATTTTACGCCGAATTTCTTTTTCAGCGCCACGCCCAGTTCCAGAGCGTCTATGGAATCAAGTCCAAGACCTGTCCCAAAAAGAGGTTCCGAGTCAACTATATTTTCCGGCTTGACATCCTCAAGTTCCAGAGCGCTGATTATCAATTCTTTAATTTGTTGTTTCAAATTGTCCATAAATAACCCATATTAAAAGAAATATATTTGTCCAAAATAGACAAAATAAATTATAAATAAATTGATGAAAAAATGCAAGTATTTGCATTAATTTACAGCCTGTTATTGACCGCCGCCAAATTCTTGTAAAAGGGCGTCTATCATTGATACGGTTTCATCGTAATCTCCAACCAGTATAGTTTTCAGTATAGCCTTAATTGAACGGCCAATATCCGCATCCTGAGCGTAATCCTGTAACTTTGTAACTTCGTCTTCTATCTTAAAATAATCAAAATCATTAATCGCTGTTTTTAGCCCGGAAAGCTCAGACTTTACCATATTTTTGTCTATATGGTTTTTCTTGCTTTTCTTTGCTTTTTCTATCAGCGCGGTATTGATGTTATTAAGAATAGTCTCCAAATTCGTTACAAAAACGTCATTATTGTCATGAATGAAGGATAAATCCCCCTTTTTCCCAGCAATTTCCAGCGCGGCGGCGGCCTCTGACAACTCGCTCGAACCAATGTTCGCGCAGGCGCTCTTTAACGCGTGGACATGGATTGTATATAACGGTATATTGCCGGTCTGAATGCATGTTTTTATTTCATTTAATTTTGAAGTCCCGTCCATGTGAAACGTGGAAAGCAGGTTTAAATAACTTTTTGCATTTCCGCCAGTCGAGGCCATGCCTTTTTCCGTGTTCAGCCCGTCAATTTCAATTTTAATGTTTATTTCATTTTCTTGCGCGGCGGCGTTTTTTATGTCATCAGGAGACAGTTCTTTCCGTTTTTCTTTTGGAATCCATTTTTTAAGAATATCATCAAGCTTGTTTATATCAATAGGTTTTGACAAGAAATCATTAAAGCCTTTACTTAAAAGCGTTTCTTTTGCGCCGACAACGGCGTCGGCAGTAAGCGCTATAATAGGCACGTCTTTATAATAAGAATCTATGCTTTCCAAAGCCCTGATGTTTGCTACGGTTTCAATACCGCCCATTACAGGCATCATTTGATCCATAAATACCAAATCGTAGCGCGTTAATTTTATTTCCTCGATTGCTTTCATGCCGCTATTGCGCGTTTCAACCTGCGTTTTATAAGGCTCCAACAATCCTCTGGCTACTACCAAATTGGTTTCAATGTCATCTACAACTAAAATTTTTACTTCCGGCGCGGTAAAATTTTGTATAAATCCTTTTTTTAAATAACCGAAATAATTGTCACCTGCGCCGTTTAAAAAATTGGCTATTGGTATGGAATAAATCGGCATAATAAGGGAGGAGATATTCGCGTCTGTAATTACTTCGCCAAATTCACAAATCACCGCAAATTTAACATTGGGCAGGAAGTTTGATAATTCCCCTTTAATTTCATTATATAAAGCGGATGTTAAAAGAACAAAAGAATATTCATTGCTTGACAGGCAGTTAAAAAAATCTGACGTGTTTGACGCGACCTTGCAGTTTACGCCAAGATTATCCATTGTTTTAACGGCGGAGGCGGCGCATATTTTACTTTGATCAAAAATCAATACCTTCTTTTTTTCAGGCTCCTTTACGACTGCCAATTTTTCGTTATTGCGGGCTTTTTGCGGCAATGATACCGTAAAGACGCTGCCCTTGCCATATTCAGACGTTACGTTTATTTGCCCGCCCATAGCTATAGTAAGACTTTGACTAATAGCAAGCCCCAACCCAGTTCCCTCAACATATTTTTTAGTCTCCGTGTCATACCTTGTAAATTCAGTGAATATATTATTTATCTCTTCCTGTTCTATTCCCTTCCCGCTGTCGGCAACTTCTATAATAATGTTTACCGCATCGTTCTCTATTGTCTTGCATTTTACGGTTAGTGAGATAAATCCTTTTTCAGTGAATTTAACGGCATTGCTTAAAAGATTTAACATTATCTGCCGGATTCTGATTGGGTCGCCGAACAACGCATCAGGAATATTACCGTCTAAATATACTGTAAACTGTAAACGCGATTCAAAAACTTTTGTATTAATTATATTGATAACGTCATTTGCCAAAGAGGAAAATGAATAGTCAACAGGAACGATATCCAGTATTCCCGCTTCAATTTTAGAAAAATCAAGAATATCATTTATTATTGACAACAGCGTCATTCCTGCGTGTTTAATGGTAAGTATATGATTCTCTACGGGGCGTGATAAATCTTCACGCAATGCAAGCTCCGTCATGCCCATGATCGCGTTCATCGGCGTCCGAATCTCATGGCTCATCTTCGCGAGAAAAACGGATTTAGAACGCGAAGATTTTTCCGCAAGTTCGCGGGCGTATTCCGCATTAAGGCGCGCCTTAACATTTTCTGTCATATTAAATAAAAACACTATTATGCCTTTAAAAGTTCCCGAATCAAGCATAGGCGTTATTTGTATCTCATAATGTCCTGAATATTGCGGATCGCCAAAATCAATTTCCTGTACGGTTTTATACATTTGTTTTTCAAGAACGGCTTTTGCGTATATGCCGCAAATCTCATTAAGGGATTGCCCGCTGACTATCGGAGCAAAAAGGTCATGTATCTCTTTTCCTAAAATTTTATCTTTCTCGCATTTTTTATTATGACGAAAGTAAGAATCGCTTGCATAAGCCAATTCACCGCCGCTGTTAAACAGCAATATAGGATTTGGACTGTTCGCCAGTATTAAAGTATCTTCGTTTTTTTTATTATTTTCAGACGATTCGCCCATTATTTGGTTTTTCCTCATGCCCTATTGATATTTTAAGCAAGTTAATATTAGTATATCAGTTTTTTTAGATATGTCAACAAATAGCGTTATTATGTTAAAAACCAAATAATTCGCGGCATTCGGCAATATTAGCATTTTTCATGTATTTAATTTTTTTTGTTTTCTCCCCGGTCTAGCAATCCATGACAGACCAGCCAGTTATGTTATTGAATATAAACATGATCAGGAGTGAAAAATGAATTTTATAACAATCGACTTTGAAACAGGAGCGTATTCGCCCGAAAGCGCAATTTCCGTAGGCCTTGTAAAGTACCAAAACTACCAGCCTATCGGCTCTTATTATTCGCTAATCCGTCCGCCTAAATTGTACATACGGCCCGATTTTACTGAAATTCACGGCCTTACAGTTGACGACGTAAGGGACGCGCCGGACTTCAATTATCTTTGGAAAAAGGAAATAAAGGGGTTTATTGGAAAAACCATGCTTGCGGCGCATAATGCGTCCTTTGACATGAAGGTTCTTCAGTCGGTTCTTGGATGGTATGAGCTTCGCGTGCCGAAAATATCGTATTTTTGCACCCTTAGTTTGGCGCGTTATGCCTGGCCAAAACTCAAGTCTCACGCGCTTACGGCTCTTGCCAAAAATTTTGGAATTGTTTACAACGCGCACAACGCCCTTGACGACGCTCTCACCTGCGGAAAACTTGTGCAGATGGCGGCAGAGGAGTTTGATCCCGAAAAGAACATTGAAGATTTTTTAGAATACATGGGTGTTGAGATAAAGCATTTAAACTTAACGGGTGAAAGAAAATGAAAGGTAAAATTATTTTCCCTCTAGCAATTCCTGACAGACTAAAAATATATAATTATTGGAAACTCTAAAAACCTCGGTTAGGTTTTTAGATGTTAATTTATATCTGTTAATAAGGAGTAAATATGCTAATTACCCGAATAGAACGAATACCTTCTATTGAGCCTATTCAGAGAATAACGTGGATGAAGCGCGTTAAACGGATAAATAATAGAATAAAAAGCGCGGATATAAAAAGAGTAGCGGAAATCCGTGATACCCGGCTAGGCAAATATATTGATGTTACTGTTGAAGGCCCAATACATGAAAAAAACAGTTATTGCTATTGGGCATAATAAAGATTATAAGAAAGATGATGAGATAATATTTTAAGTTTAATTAGTTATTGGTCTATCACTGGATGCTAGATCAAAAATAATAAAAAATTATTTGCTCCATCATCTCCTGACAGACCAGTATGTTATAAATAAGGCATGAAAATAAATTTTTCTTTCCAAAAAGACAAGTTGCTTCCCGGTGAGGGAAAAGACGGAAATGATTTATCTTTTAAAGATAAAAGCATTTTGGATCAAATCGATAAAATCGTTGAAATTTCCTCAAAAAAAGGCATTGAAAAGTGTCTTTGTGAGGGAAAAAAGTATCTTAATTTTGTTTCAAAAAAACTCGGCATAACCCCCATACAGGCGGTGTTATTTTCTCATTTTATGGAAAAAAGCAATGACTGTAATATCAGGTTAAGTGAAATTGCCGAGACAATAAAATGCAGTAATATAAAAATTATTAAATATATGAATGAATGTGAGGAACTGGAAAAGAAAAAACTAATACGCTGCAGCAGGGACAGAGACGGCATTACATACAGGATACCCCGCGGCGTATGGGATTCTTTAAGAAAAAACAATGAGTTTATTCCGGAAAAAATTGATAATTTGCCAATTTCAAAATTCTTTGTTATCCTTGAACGAATTTTTCAGGAAAAGAGCAATAATGAATTAACCGAGGATGCCATGAAGATGGAGATTTTAGACTTAATCAATCAAAATATGCAACTTTTATTTTGTAAAAAAATTATGAGCTACAATCTTTACAAAGACGATCTTATTCTTCTTATCTGTTTTTGCTTTTTATTCGCCAATAACGACGATGATAATATCGGGGCGCATGATATTGAATTTTTATATGACGAGAAGTTTATTTTTAGCGATATTAAATCAAGTTTAATTCACGGTAAGCATAACCTTATTGAATCAAAATTTATTGTGTATACCAATAATGACGGTTTTGTCAATTCGGATTCCTGGAAATTGTCGGATATGGCAAAAAAAGACTTGTTATCTGAATTTATAGAAAAGCATAATTACCAAAAAAACCTTATTCTGTTTGATAAAATTAAACATAAAAAAATGTTTTATAACGCGAAAGAGACGGAGGCGATTGGAAAACTTAATACGCTTTTACAGGATGATAATTATCATAAAATACAGGACAGGCTTGACGGTAAGGGCATGAGAAAAGGTTTTGCCTGCCTGTTCTCAGGCGGACCGGGAACGGGAAAAACTGAAACAGCGTGGCAAATCGCCCGTGAAACAAAACGGAATGTAATGATGGTTGACATAGCCGACACAAAGAGCATGTGGTATGGGGAGAGCGAAAAGAAAATAAAAGATATCTTTGAAACCTACCGGACGGCGGTAGATAATTCCGAAATTGCGCCTATCCTGTTGTTTAACGAAGCCGACGCCGTTATAGGTAAAAGGAAAGAGTTTAATTCATCCAGCCGCGCGGTTGATCAAACTGAAAATACAATCCAAAACATTATATTGCAGGAAATGGAAAACCTTTCCGGCATTTTAATTGCGACAACCAATTTAACCCAGAACATGGACAGCGCCTTTGAACGCCGTTTTTTATATAAAATAACTTTTGACAAACCAAGCGCGGAGAGCAGAAAAGGCATTTGGAATTCGTTAATGCCAGACCTGCCTGACGATAAGGCGGCGGAATTATCGAAAAAATTTGAATTGTCAGGCGGGCAGATAGAAAACATCGCGCGCAAAGTTGAAGTTGACGCGATAATAAACGGCAGCGAACTGTGTATGGATACGCTTGAGCAGTACTGCAAAGACGAGATTCAAAACGGGCTTACTGCCAGCAAGAGGATTGGATTTGGTGAATGAAGGATATTGGTTACAAAATAAATTGACGGCATATTGAGAAATAGATTATAATAAAACCAGAAAATAGTCATGTGGACTTTAAGCATACAAGGAGATAATTATGGCAGGTTTAGAAATTACTTTAAGTAATGTATCAAATCTGGAAAAAGAAGATAGATTGTTTATTATTAAAGAAATCCGCAAAGAGTGCAGTTTATCATTAGATGATATTAAAAATAATATCACAAATGAATTGCCTATATCCGTAATTTATGTATCTGAAAAACTAATAAATTTCTTACAGGAAAAAAATGCAGGCATAAAAATAAAGTTAGATAATGAATCTTTGTCAATAGATGAATATTTGGACTTATTTGAGGAATATGACGAATACGACGATGACGAAGAAGGGAAATATAAAGACTTTTTACCTGTTTTTATTGGGTTAATTATTGGATATATTAACTATAATATTAAAAATGATAATTTATTATCTGAGAAAAAGAATGATTATATAAATGGACAATTGACTGCATATTCTAAATTATTAGAATTCTTAAAAGAACATGCGATTAGTTATGGAATTGACGGTGAAGTATTAAAATTAATGGAAATAGACATTCTTAATGAGAATAATATAAAATAAACTAAATCCTTAGCAATGATGCTAAACTACTATTTCATGGCAGTTTATATACCGGGATTAGGCGCAAAAAAAATAAATAATTTTTACTGGTCTATCACTCTATGACAGAGCAACACGCTATTATTTAACTGAAAAATAAAATTACAGGATGATTATATGCGCGATGTTAAATTGGGTTTCCAACAAGAAATAAAAAACATTTTTAGAATTCCAAAAGAAGAAATAAAGGAATTTAAAAAATAAAAACAAAAAATTGACATGTAGCAGATGCGGCCTTCAAAGAAATGATGATTATTTGATTTAAATTTCCTTGAAAATTTTTATTGACTTTGAATATTTTATTAGATAAAGTATTATTTCAGGAGAAAAAATGACGAAAGAAACCAAAGAATTATTTAAAAAAATTACGGAAATCGTCAAAAAATTTGAAGACTTAGAAAGAAAAAACCATAAAACCGGCATGGCATACAATGTCTTCGAGCTTATAAATATTAGAGGAAATGAAGTTATATTGTGCCGTGTTATTGCAGATTTGCTTAACCCAGAGGGACATCACTACTGTAAAAGCATATATCTAGAACTATTTATGGATATTGTGTTAAAACCAGTCATTAAAAAAACGGAGAAACTTGATCTTTCAAAGTCTAAAATAGAAACAAATTATATTACAAATAAAGGCAGATACATTGATATTGTTATCAATGACGGAGTTGTCTATATTCCAATTGAAATAAAAATAGATGCCAAGAAGCAGCCAAACCAGATTGCTGATTACGCCATTTTCTCAAGAGAAATGAATGAAAAGAACAACGGCGTTGGTTTTATTCCAGTATTGTTTTTAACTCCAAGCTGGTATCCAATAAGCGAAGAGGCAAAGGATGATTATGTCCACATCACTTATGAGGAGTATATAATTCCATGGTTGGAAAAATGCCTTAGCCTTGAAGAAACAGACAAAGTACCGCCTGTTAAGGAAGTACTTAGGCAATTTATCAATGCGATAAAATCATTTTGCGAATGTGAAGAAACTATAGAAAAAAATATTAGCGATCTAATTACCGAAAAAAGGGAAAACTATGATGAGGCTAAACTGATGCAAGAATCAATAAATGAACTTGATTCAAATACCAAAGAGATTGCTAAACTTGTAATAGAATCAGTAAATATAATTAATTTTAATGTCAAAGCTTGGGAAGTTTTTAGGGATAAAATCTACAATCTGGTTAAAAAAAGCATACTTGAAGTGAAATGTATTGATGAAGGTAATAATAACCCAAAAGGCTGGAATGGAATTGATATTCCATTAAGGCATGATTATAAGCTTCGCTTGAATTATGATCTGAGATCAATCGCAGTAATGTCTGTTAAATCAAAAGAGGTTGACAAAGGAATAGTAAATAAAATTAATAAAACAATGGAAGACTTACTTAAAGTTAGCAATGAGTTTAATAACCATGATTGGGAAAAAGATTTTATATGGGTTTCTGAGAGTTATAAATATCTTAACATTAATGAAAATAGTTATTTTTTTGAATTATACTGGATTTATAAAGAAAAGCCTGAATCAGTTGTCAAGTGGATTTTGAATATTGCAGACGCGGTTAAAGAAACTTTAAAATAAAATATTCAAGAAACCATATAAATAATCAGTTAGAAGCGTAACAACTAAAATTGAATACTCAGAAAAAGTATCAACAAACTATCTTTTACGATCCTCTCTAGCATCTCCTGACAGACCAACCTGTTATAAATAAGGTAAATCCAATCCTCCGCAATGAGGCAAAACTACGAAAGAGATTATTAAGGACGGATAATAAATTGTATTTACTAGAATTAAATAAAAACCCGAATATATTATCATTTTATAATGAAATAAATTCTCATGAATTTGTTGAAATAATTGGCGACATGGATTTAAGCTTTTCTATAGATTATAAAAAAAGAGATTTGTACCTAAAAGAATTAGGACAAATAAATTCAAATAGATTTAAACTAAGAAAAATAAAAAATAGTAAAATACGAATAAAAATTAATCATGATATAGTATATTTATCAGAAAAAGCAAGAGAGAATAAAGTAAAATTATTTTTTAAGAAATTATTTAAATTGAATATAGTTATTAATATTAACATTATAAAATTTGAAAATTATTTTAACAGTATTGAATATTATAATGAATTTTATAAAAAAACAGAAGTTCTTTCACAAGAAGAAATAGATATGCTATTAACAGCAATAACACCAAAAAGTGATGATAAGGATAAAATAAACCACGAACTCCGCAACGAGGCTAAACTATACGGAAAACAATAATCGGGCATGAGGCTTTTGAGGGGTTTAAAGGGCAGTTTATATACAGGGATTAAAAGCTGAAAGATAAAATATTTTTACTGGTCTATCATTTTATGACAGACCAGTATGTTATTAATAAGATAGGTTTTAATTGTAAGGAGGTTAAAATGCGAAATATTGAATCGGATTTAAAAAATGAGATTATGCGAGTTTTTAAAATTAATGAAAAAGAAATTAAAAAAATCAAGAAATTAATTGCTTCAAATATTGTATATTCATTTATTGTTAAAAATCAAAAATATATCATAAAAAAATTAAACGATACTTCTATAATAAACTGGGAGCGGGAAAAAGCGGCATATAATTCATTAAAGCCATTAAATATAACGGATGAAATAGTCAGTTTTAATAATGGCGTTAAAATTGCCAAATTCATTAATGATACCAAAAAATTAAGTTGCAGCGAATCCGACACGATAGAAACGCTGGATTTAATCCGCAAAATCCATGAAAGCGGAATATCAATAAAGTTTGATTACAATTTTATTAAGATTATTGATAAATTTATTTCACGCTGTAATAAGGAAACAAAAGAATTAATCGAATTAAAGAAGAACTTTGTTGTAATTAGTAGAATTCAATTGCTAGTTGACAAATTGAATATCCCAAAAGTTCTTTGTCATGGCGACGCATGCGCTGTTTCAAATATTTTACGGTTATCAGATGGCAGTATAAAAATAATTGATTGGGAACAATCGGGTATGGCGGATCCATTTCTTGATATAGCCATTATGGCATTACATCAAGGTTTTGATAATATTGATCCTGTGTGGTGTCTTCATCAATATTTAAAACGGATACCGGAAAAACAGGAATATTTAAGATTATTTTCTTATTTGGCATTAGACAGTTATGTGAAAATGGCATGGTGCGTATATGAAAATCCAGGGGATTACGAGTACTTTTTAAACTCAGCCGTGAAGTATGGCGGATTGGTTTTAAATTTTTATAAGGTTTGATAAAAGAGCCGAATTATTAGTATTGTTTAATGTATGCAAATGGAATATAATATAAAAGATTTTATGATTTTACATAAAATTTTGAGAAAATTTGTATTGATCTGGCGCTGTATGATGGGATAAAATTACCCTAAAAGCCGGATTTTATCAATGTCCGTTGGACAAAAAAACAGCCTTGAGGCTGCAAAAAGTAAAGGAGGCCAATTATGGCAGATAAGTATTATTGTAGGAAATGCGGGTATGACTCAAGCAGTATTCAGTCTTTGACAAGCCACACTTGCAGGAATGGCGGCAAATGTGAACCTTATGAAGGTCCAATCCAATCAAAATATTATTGCAAGAAATGCGGGTATGACTCAAGCAGTATTCAATCTTTGACAAGTCACACTTGCAGGAATGGCGGCAAATGTGAGCCTTATGAAGGTTCGGCAAAGTCCAAATATGTTTGCAAGAAATGCGGATATGACTCAAGCAGTATTCAATCTTTGACAAGCCACTCTTGCAGAAATGGCGGTAAGTGCGAACCTGCACGGTGATTTTTGCAAACATTGCGGGAGTTCTTACCAATCTATTGTGAAAAAAATGAAATCACAAATTTTCGGGAAATATGTTTTGGAAACATGAAACATGGCATAATTTATAGGGGCAGTTATCCTATTTTTAAAATTGATAAAAAAAATCTCCTATGTCATTATATGACAGACCAATCTGTTATATATAAAGTAAATCCAATCCTCCGCAAAGAGGCTAAACTATAGAAGGAGAACTTTATGGAAAATGACGATTTATTTAACTATGAATTAAACAAGACCGAAGACTATTGGATCGTTACGGATTACAACGGCGAAGACGGGGAAGTGGTTTTACCGCAGTATTATAAAGGCAAACCTGTAAAAGCAATAGGAGAGGATTTTCCCCGTGATATAAAGAGCGTCATTATCCCGGAAGGTTATATTTCCATTGGAGAATGGGCGTTTAGCTTTTGTAAAAAGCTTACGAAGATCAAATTTCCTAAAAGCCTTACTTCCATTGGGGACCATGCATTTAACGACTGTACAAGTATTGAAGAGATAATATTTTCTGAAGGGCTTATTTCCATTGGGAGTTCTGCATTCGACGGCTGTAAGAGGCTTAGAAAGATAATATTTCCAGAAAGCCTCACTTTCATCGAATTTTGGGCGTTTAAAGAATGTAAAAAAATAACAAGCGTTAAAATTCCAAAAAACCTTACAAATATTGACTATTTTACATTCGTAGACTGCACAGGGCTTACGGAGATAAACGTGGATAAAAACAATCCTATCTATTGTTCCCTTGACGGCGTGTTATTCGACAAAGCCATGACCACCCTATTATTTTTTCCTCCGGGTAAGAATGGAAGTTATTCCGTCCCCGAAGGAATTATCAGTATTAGTTCTAGCGCTTTTCATAATTACAAGCTGACCGGAATAACTTTTCCGCAAAGCGTTTTATCTATAAATAGCAGGGGGCTTAATGGTAAAAAACTTACCAGTATAACTGTAAACAAGTTAAATCCGCGATTTTGCAGTATTGACGGAGTTCTGTTTGATAAAAAAATTAATAGTCTTCTGTTATATCCAAGAAACAAAAACAAAACAGATTATATCGTTCCGAATGGAATAGAATATATTGATAAGTCATCATTTTATAAATGTAAACACCTTGTCAATATAACTTTTCCGGATAGCCTTGAACTTATTGATGAGAACGCGTTTGCGGAATGTGAAGAGCTAAAGACCGTAACTCTCCCCATGAACTTAAAGTACATCGGGGAAGAGGCATTTGCAGACTGCCAAAAACTTGAAACTATTACGCTTTCAAGAAAAACAAAAATAGGGTATAGGGCTTTTGAAGGGTTTACAGGGCAGTTTGTCTATTTGGATTAGCAAATATATTTGAAATTTACTACGAACCACACGAACCAACACGAACAACAACAAGTTATGTGCAAAAAGTTCGTGTGGTTTGTGGTAGAAATTTTTCTTTTTGGACAGCCCCGTCAATTAAAACAAAATAATATTAATTAAGAATCCAAGAACGGTAACGTCCTTTACAAAAGACCGCCTGAAGTTCTCGAATCATTTCTCTTTCTTTGTCTTTTTGATCGGGTTTTTGTTTTAATTGCGGATGTTGTTGATTTTTTGCTTGATTTGAAACTGGCAGGCAATGCCATTCAACATAATTAAGGCCAACTGTTTTCTTTGTTTCCATAACGGACTCCTTGAACCAAAAGATTTGGGCAGATTAATCCTATCCCACAAGTTTTGGCTAAATTATCCGCTATGTTTTCGCATAGCCTGAATAATAATTATATATAGACTTTATAACGTTTTTATTATTTTGTCAAGTGAAAAATAAATTAAAATAATATTTTTGGTCTAGCACTTTATGACAGACCAATGTGTTATAAATATTGTAAAGATTAATAAGTATGAAATAATTATTTAATGAAAGAATCAGGAGGATTTTATGTTATCTTTATCTAAAAGAAGTATTGCGGTGATTTTTAATGATATTAAAAATCATAAATTCACAATTCCAGATTATAAACGTCCTTATAATTGGGAAATAAAAGAATGTGAAACAATGTGGAATGATATTGTGGAAAACATTAATTTACCAAACGAATATTTTTTGGGTACAATAGTATTATTTAAAGGCTATAATTATAATTTTGAAATAATTGATGGTCAACAAAGAATAATATCATTCTTTCTTTTGCTTAGAGCATTATACAAAAAACTTGAAAATTCAGATCAGCGGCAAAAATCTATAATTAGATTAAAAAAACAAATTGCTCCATGTATCTGGCACATTGATAAAATTACACATGAAATAAAGAAAGTTTCTTTAATTCATATTGAATCAAAAGTTAAAACTGAAGAGAAAATCTTACACAAAATACTTAAAACCGGAAATTATGATGAATATGCTAAAGATAACTATTCTATAAATTATGGATATTTTGTTAGTCAAATCGATGAATATACTAAAAATTATCCAATGGAATTGGAAAAACTTTGTTTGTTTATTTTACGGAAATGCTTTCTTATACCAATTGAATGTGAATGTTTAGATACGGCATTAACTATTTTTTTAAACAATAATGAAAAAGGTTTACCTCTATCAGATTCAGACATTCTAAAAGTAAAAAATTATCGAAATAAGAAGATAAGGAAGAAATGAGGAAACACCTGTTCAGAACCGACAACAGCATTAAAAAGGCATAAATTAACATTTCCTCCTATTTTTCATCTTTTCTGAGACATCTAAAGAGTTGAACAGAAGCTAAAAAATGGTACAATGATGTTCATCGGTGTTCCTAGGTTGATACAGAAAAACCCGTTGGTCTGGAGATTTGGTAATGGAGTATCTGCCAAAGCAAGGTGACATTTATTAATGTATACATAAAGGAACCTTAAAAAACTCATTTTCATAAAGTAAATTATTGAGAAATAGGTAATTTTTGATAGTTTTATGTTGACAAAAAGGTAAAAACAAAAAATAATTTAGTAGTAGATTGAGGGATTTTTAGAGGTTTCCATAATAAATAAGGGGATAGGGAAATAAATATAAATTCAAATATGAATGGTAGTTGGATGTTTATATAATGGAATCTTGGTTTTGAAAAAACAATGGAGTAAAGAAAATGACAGAAGATGAATATTCTTTTGTAAACATAAAAAAATATCAAGATACTGTTAAAAAGACACAATTAGAAAATTATACAACAGAATTATTTATATTTATGTTAAGATATTTAAAAACCAAAAAGAATAAAATCTTATCTAAAATATTAAAAGAATTTGGTTTTTATGGAAACTTAAAATATAATAAGATAATAATAAGCTCACAATGCAAGATGGAAGTAAATAAAATTCCTGATATTTTAATAGAATATAATAAGAAAAAAATTGTTATTGAAGTAAAAATTGATTCAAATTTAAATACTTATCAAATAAAAAATAAAGTTATTGATCAAATAGAATATTATAAAAAAATAAAAGGTATTGATAAAGTATATCTTCTTACAAAAAGATTACTTACAATAAAAAATATTGAAAATAGGATACTCTGGTCAAAAATATATACAATTATTAATTGTGAAAATGATTTTATACTAAAAAACTTTGCAAGACATTTGGAGGAAAATGGAATGGCGACTTATAGACTTACAAATGATATTTTTAATGCGCTTTCATCAATTGTAAATTTATCATCTTTATTAATTGATTCATGGATTTATGATAAATATGAAAAATTTTCGGTTTCACCGATTGAAGTATCAAAAAAAAGAGGTTGGTTAGCTTGTTACATTAAAAATACAAAAAAAGAAAATCTATTTTGGCTTGGCCTGACGGATGAAAAAATATTGTATGCAGAACTATTAAATAAAAAATATTTAAAAATATTAGAAGATAAAAAATACAAATATATAGAAGGATGGGCTTTTGATAAATTGAATCTATCTGATATAGTTAATATGAAAACTTATGAAGAACAAGCGAATACTATTAATAAATGGTATTTAAAGATAATGACAAAATTGGAAAAAAATATTTCATCATGAAGAAGAGTCCTACTTATCTATTTACTGTTACCGCTATTTCCTTGCGGATAAGGTCGCCGATAATTTCTTCCGGCGATTTATGGGTTTCCATTGACTTGATTAAAAGGTAATTTACTGATACTTATCCTAACTGATAATAATTAAATCCCCCTCTAGCATCTCCTGACAGACCAATCTGTTATAAATAAACCAAATCCTCCGCAACGAGGCTAAACTACAAAAGGAGAATTGACATACAGAGATTAAAATTCTATAATGATTATAAGGAGGAGCGTAATGGGCAATGAAGAATACATAGTAATCACCGCTTGCGGACATGACAAAACAATTGACAGTATTAGGATAAACACATTTAAAAACGAAGACGCGGCGGATAAATATTGTAATGCCATAAATACCCTTGAATTAAAAAGCGATTCCTGGGTTACGGCAAAAGTTGTTTCTGAAGACAAACAATATCCATTGGAAGCGTTTCTCCCATTTGAATTCGACATGATTTTGTTATTGGACGACAGATCTATTCTAAAATTTCTTAGGGAAATAGACGTAAAGGATCTTGCAGAATTATTAAAAGGCGCAAACGATACAATCAAAGAAAAAATCTTTAGAAATATGTCAGAAAGAGCAGTCAAAATGCTAAAAGACGAAATAGAATATTTAGGACTGATGCCTTTAATCAAGGTTAAAGAAGCTCAGAGAAAAATGATGTCGATTATTCGGCATCTGGAAGATACAGGGGAGATTGTTATTAACTACAAAAAAGGAGAAATGAAAGATGAACAGTGATGAATTTGTAAAACAGTATTATGCCATTGCAAACCGCGCTTTGGAATTTTCTGAAAAAGCCAGAAGGGAAGGACTGTTGGCAATAGAGGATGATATTGACGGAGAAAAGGTTGACCGTAGGGATGTATTAGAATACGGAATGCGCTTTGTTGTTGACGGGGTAGACGCTGAAATTATCCGTGATATTCTTTCGAATATTACAGCGCAGGAAAAGGATGAAAAAACGCGCGTTTTAAAAAACATTCAATTAGAAGCCGTAATGAGTATACAGGCGGGTGACAGTACGCGAATATTGTTGTCCATGTTAAATTCCTGTACGGATTTGCCGGTTAATGAAGATGAAATATTGAAAAAGCATCTGGAAGCTTGAGAAGAAGGGGGAATTTTATGAGTTTCACAGACGACGCGGTAATTACCGCTTACGGACATGGTAAAACTATAGACAGCATCAAGATAAATAAATTTGATAATTACAGCGCGAGAAGGGATTATTATAATTCTATAAACGACTTTAATATTAAAGAAGAGTCATGGTCTGCGGCAAAGTTTGTTTCTGAAAATGAACAATATCCATTGGAAGCGTTTCTCCCATTTGATTTCGACATTATTTTGTTGTTAGACGACTTATCCATTCAAAAGTTGATGAGAGAAATAGACTCAGAGCAGCTTGTAAAAGCGTTGCTAGGCGCAAGCGACGAAATCAAAGAAAAAATTTTTAGAAATATGACAAAAAGAGCGGCAAGAATGTTAAAAGACGATATGGAATATCAATCGGAGTTTTTAGCCAAGGTTAAAGAAGCACAGGGGAAAATAATATCGGTTATTCGCCATCTGGAAGATGCAGGGGAAATTGTTATTAATTACAAAAAAGGAGAAATGGCAGGATGAACAGGGATGAATTTGTAAAACAGTATTATGTCATTGCAAACCGCGCTTTGGAATTTAAAAAAAAATCCAGAAGGGAAGGAATATTGGCAACAGAGGATGACATTGACGGAAAAAAGGCCGACGGCAGGGATATATTTGAATACGGCATGCGCTTTGTTGTTAACGGGGTAGACGCTTATGTTATTCGTGATATTCTTTCAAATATCGCGGATCAGGAAAAAGATGAAAACATTAAGCTCTTAAAAACCATTCAAAAAGAAGCTGTCATTGGGATTCAATATGGCATAAACCCATTCATATTTATGTCATGGTTAAATTCCTATACGGATTTGTCATTAAAAGAAGATGAAGTATTTAGTAAGTTTATAGCGGAATACTTCGCCTGAGATGGATTAAGGCTAAAAAAAAAGAAATATTTTCACTGCTCTATCACTCTATGACAGACCAATGTGATATAATAAAAACATGAAAACAGAAAAGAAACCGGCAAGAAAATCCATGCCAAAAACGGGGCTGCCCAGGATTTACAAGATCGAGAAGGAAATCGCTTCGGGGAAGTTTCCCAATTCGGACGGTTTGGCGCGTATGCTGGAAACCAGCATTTCAACAATCAGCCGTGACATTGAATTTATGCGAGATCAGCTTGGCGCTCCAATTGAATACGACGCCTTAAACCGGGGATATTATTTTACCGAAAAAACTTTCCGCCTGCCCGCAAGTTTTACAAACGCCGAAGATTTGCTCGCGCTTTGCATGGCAAGAAGCATTTTTTCGCTCTACAAGGATACCCCTCTTTATGACGCTTCCCGCCAATTTTTGGAAAGCATTACCACCCCCATCGCAACTGACGGCAACAACGACTGGCTGGAAAATCGCATAACGGTTCCGCCAATAGCCTCAGCGAAAGTTAAGCCTGAAATTTGGGATGTTATTGTGGCGGGATTAAAAGGAAACCATGTTATTACTTTTGATTATAAAGGCACATGGGATAACGAATATAAAAAGAGGAAAGTTCATCCATATCAGCTTTTATTTGATTCCGGCGTGTGGTATTTGTACGGGTTCGCCGAAGAACGCAAGGATACGCGTATTTTTTCACTTTCAAAAATTAAAAACGCCCAAATTACAAAAGACGTTTTTACCCTGCCAAAGAATTTTAAATACGCCGATTTTTCAGGCGACAGTTATTTTGGCGTTTTTATCGGGCAGGAAAAACAACGTTTTGTAATAGACCTCTATGAAGATTCAATTTCCTTCGCGGGGGAGCGTCAATGGGCGGCGGATCAAAAAATTACTGAAAAAGACGATCATATAACCATAGAATTCACCAGTACGCAATATCATAAGGTTTTACACTGGGTATTGTCCTGCGGTTGCAATGCCGTTCCAAAATTTCCCCAAAAACTGGTCAGCGGCTGGAAAAAGCATATTAACGAATTGAAAAAGATGGTGTAACAATGAAAAAAAACGGACAAATATCTGACGGCGCTGAAAATGTTAATTTTCGTGAAATCCGCATGGGAAATATCGCGCCTAACACGCTGTACCGCTCCAGTCATCCAATTAAAGACAACGAGCAGGAAGAAATTATTTCGCTGTTGGCGGCGCAAAACAAAATACAAACGATAATAAATTTAAGCGATACCGGCAGTGAAATTAAATTAAAGTCGTTTTTTGCCCCTTGGTACGATAAACTTCTAAAAAACGAAAGGGTAATAGCGCTTGGCATGGACTTTAGCAATAACAGCGAGCGTTTTAATAAAAAACTGAAAAAAGGCTTACAATTTATTATTAATACGCCAGGCCCCTGGCTGATTCATTGCCATGCAGGAGTTGACCGAACAGGTTTCGTTTCCATTGTGCTTGAAACCCTTATGGGAGCGAAGTTAGACGACATTATCGACGATTACCTTGAATCATTTAACAGCGGTTTTAATTCAAGTATTTTCGGCGAAACGGACAAAGAAGATTCCACGGTTGCGCTTCAACTTATATCCGCTATGGGCGATTATATGCCTGTAAACGATAAAAATTTGCAGTCTATCGCGGAACACTATCTGCTAAAAAACATTAAACTGTCCGCCGCGGAGATTGAGCTTCTTAAAAACAAACTGGCAGGGAATAAGAAATTATGAAAAAAGTGTTATATACCTCGCTATGACCGTCTGACCACTAAAACATAATGTAACATTTATTGTAAAAACAAGAATAATTGTAATGTTTTAGTGGTCAGAGAGCGTTTGGATTTTGTTCATCTACACGGCTATGCCGTGCAGCTGTTTGCCCCCTACTTGTAAAAAATAACAAAAAACTCCACTATGTATATATAACGTGAATATTCTTACGAAATTTCGAGACAGTCTTTTTCCCCGCCGAAAAGATAAGGTAATCTTGTCATTTAAAGAAACATTTTCACTGATAAAGATTTACGCGTTTAATAAGATAAAGCCGCAGTTCAAGGCGATGCTGATGGTAAGCGTCTTCCTTGCGGCTGTTCAATATTTTCTGCTGGATACGCCGCTTAAAAACGTGCTTTCTATAGCTATCTGCGTAGGCTCGGCAATTTTGGGGCTGTCATTTTTCCTTGAGGGGCTTTTTTTAGGGATTATGCCCCTTGGAGAACAATGCGGGATGAGATTGCCGTCAAAAATCGGCGTAGTGGGAGTTACCGTTTTCTCAATTATTGTAGGAATCACCGCTACGCTGGCTGAACCTGCCGTCGCGGTGTTACAACAGCAGGGCAGCGTTATCCCAGCGTGGAACGCGCCACTTTTGTACCTTCTTTTAAACCGAGGCACATCGTGGTTAGTTGCCGCCATCGCAGTCGGGGTGGGGCTTTCCGTAGTGCTGGGCGTTTACCGCTTCATGTTCGGCTGGGCTTTTAAGCCGCCGGTATTTATCATTATTCCGTCTATTCTTGTCGTTAGCTGCATATTCGATGAAAATCCAATTTTACGCCCGCTTGTAAATCTTGCTTGGGATACTGGAGGCGCGGCGACGGGCGCGGTTACAGTGCCAATTATTCTGGCTCTTGGTTTGGGCGTTGTGAAAATAGGCGGCAAAAATTCCAACGCTTCCGGGTTAGGCCTTGTTACGCTCGCGTCCGCCCTGCCTGTGGCAAGCGTCCTTTTTCTGGCCGCCATGCTCGGCCCAAAAGTTCCGGCTCCAAGTGACGCGCCGTCTTTCTTTTCCGCCGAACCGGAACAGAGGGCAAAGGCGGTCTATGTGGCGGGAAGCGGCGGAGAGCTATATAAAATCGCGTTAGAGGCGGTTTATTCAGGCGATCTTACAGCCGAAGAATTCACAATTTGTTTTCCCATACAACAGTTAGGTGAAAACAGAGAAGATGAGGCGATTTCGTTATTCGCTCCAAAAGCGTTCTTTGGATACGCCAAATCCGCTCTTCTTTCGGTTCTGCCCCTGGCATTGGTATTAATCATCGCTATTGGTTTAATTGCCCGCGACAGGATCTTTAACGCCGATATTGTCGCGCTTGGAATATTATTCGCCGCTTTGGGAATGTTCGCGCTTAACCTGGGAATGACGGGCGGCATTACGGTCCTAAGTTCACAGGCGGGAAATTCTCTTAAACAGACTTATACGGAAACGCTCTATGAAAACAAAACCGTAACAGTGCGCGGCGTCGATGCAAATTCGCTCATTACGGTTCCCGGAGAAAACGGGGCGGAAACATATATCTGGGTACAGGGGAGGAATGGTCCAACCCTTGAAAAATTTGTTCCGCAACGGCTTTCAGGCGACAGTTATACGCATATTCCGATTAAAGACGCGATGTCCTCAAGATTTGGGATAATTGGGGCGTACATCATAATACTTGTCATTGTTTTCTTTCTGGGATTCTTCGCGATCTTCGCGGAACCAGGGCTTGCGGTTACGGCCGTTACCGTAGAAGAGATGACCACGGGTACTTTTAGGCGTTCAAAATTGATAAAGATCGCGGCTATTGGCGTAGGCGGCGGCATGGTGATTGGTTTCGCGCGGGTTCTGTTCAGTAATATGCTGCCGACGGGAGGCATACATCTTTCGTGGATTCTGACTCCTTGTTATGTTCTTGCCCTGATCCTGACAATATTCGCGCCGGAAGATTTTTCATCGATAGCGTGGGATGTCGCCGGTATTGCCACAGGCCCCATCTCCGTTCCCATCATTATAACTACTGGGCTTGGACTCGGACGCGACGCGTTGCGCGCGGACGGCGCTTTTGGCATTGTGGCGACGGCGAGCGTTTTTCCGATTATCGTAATTCTTATTTCGGGAATTATTGATAACGCGAAATCGAAACGTATGTTAAAAAATATGTAGGGAGAATTATGGAAACTTCTATTTCATGTATCATCTGTATTGCCGACATGAATATAGTCCCCATCATTGATCAGCTGCTTACCGAGCTTGCGCTTCCCGAAATTTTTATCCAGCGCGCCAAACAAACATTTCTTCAGGACAAACGCGGTTTTCTAGGCCTTCGTCCGGTTACTAAACTTGATGAGAGCCGCGCGCTGATTTACAGGATGTATGTTCCGGCGATGTATGAAGAAAGCGTTATGCGCCGTATTATTGAGGCGGCTGACCTTGGAATGGGAGGCCGCGGCAGTATTTTTTCCCAGCATATCGACATTCTAAGGGGGACGCCTCTTTCTTTTGACATGGAAAAACTTGATAAGTTCTGTAATAAAACGAACGATCTTTCCCACGAGGAACACGCTCTTATCACTTGTACGGTTTCAAGGGGGTCAGGCGACGCGTTGGCTCAGGCTATATTAGAGCTTGGTATCGGCGTACCGGTTGTTTTTTTCGGTACCGGCGCGGGGTTGAGGGACAGATTAGGGCTTATGAGGATAACCATTCCCGTGGAAAAAGAAATAATCTGGTTTCTTGTTTCCCGTTCCGACGCTGACTTAGTGGAAAAAAGCATAATTCCGCGCGCCAGTCTTGACGTTCCCGGCAACGGTTTTTTGTACCGGTGCTTCGTTCACGCGCCTGTGGTAAACCTGCGTATCAGGCACAGGGAGCGTCTTCACGCCGCGACAATGGAACAGGTTATCGCCGCGCTGGACGAGGTTCGCGGTTCAAACGATTGGCGCCGTTTTGGAGCGCGTAAGCATGAACACAAGGGCGGCGAAAGAAAATCCGTCAATACAAGAGGGCTTTTTTTTATCGGTAATGAGGAAGAAATTGAATTATTCCGTAAAGAGGCGATAGAAAACGGCGCACGCGGCGCGACATTTAATCCTGTTGAGATGCGCTCATACACGGCCGCTCATGAAAATGCCATGAAATCAAATTCCCGCCATCTTTGCGACATTATCGCCACTCCGGAAACTGAAGAAAAAATCCGCGATTCCGCCATTAAAAACGGTCTTTTTAACAAAGGTAAAACCTGCGTACTTAAAACTTTCAATGTTGAAATGCCGACTATTATCCATAAAAAATAGATTTTATTTGAAAGACTTCACACAAAGATCACAGAGGAAGAGAAGGACACAAAGATGAAGAAAGGGAAGAAGAAGGGATTTTTGCTTACTGTGAAGTTTTTTTTTACTGCGTCAATAAATTTACTTTTAATATCTCGTTGAAACGTTCTTGTCTGCTGACTCTGGTATCCGCCACTTTAAATCTATTAAGCGCTTTTTCAGCGTAATAAATGCGCTGTATGGGGGCGGGGTGAGTTTTACTGAGCCCTAAACCGACTTTATGTACGGCTTTCAATTCATTGAGCATATCGATAAGACCAGACGGCTCATAACCGGCGGCGGCCATAAAGCACATCGCTGCAATGTCGGCTTCATATTCCTGTTCTTTTGAATAGCCGCTGTTTACCATCGTCTGCATTATTTCACCGACAGATTCATTTAACGCTTCGGCAAATTCCTCGGCATCCATGCCAGTCATTACCCCGACTCCGGCGGTTGCGGTCAGCAAAAACGCCTGCGTAACGCGGCTTGTTTTAATCGCTTTAAGGCTGTGCTTCAATTGATTGTGAGCCACTTCATGGGCGATGACGGCGGCAAGGGCGTCTTCTGTTTTGGCTATGTTAATTAGGCCGCGCGTCAGGAAGATATGCCCGCCTGAAGTGGTAAACGCGTTAATGTCATTGCTGTCAAGAATGGCGACATGGTAGCCGTTGAAAATATTTGGCTCGGGAGAATTAATAACAATGGCGCCGCAAATATAGTTAAGATACGCGGTAAGCTCCGGGCTTTTATTCCAAATTTTATAATTGGAGAGGATATTAGCGGCTACCGCGCGCCCGATAAAATATTCCTGTTCGGGAGTCGCGTTTTCAGCGGCGGAGCCAAAAGCTCTGGCGGAAAGGCTGATCATGTTTGCCGTATCATGATCGATAATATCGGCGTTTGCCGCCGCCTGCGCGAGCGAGTCTATATGCTTGCACGTAATTATTGTTATGAAAAAAATCATAACCATTAATGCAAGCATAATTTTTTTATTCATGACTATCTTCCCGAAGACAGGCGGCCCTCTTCAATAAAGCGCATTAAGGCGGTTTCATCCATCGTTATAGCCTCTACTTTGTCCACATCGGCGAAACTAACCTCTCCTTGCGAACTGTAGGAGTTTTCAATATCCTGATTAAAACCTTTTCCGGCTAGAGCGACTTCTTTTGCCGACGTTGTGGACGCGCTTCCGACAATAATTTTCTTTGTGGAAAAATTTACCGACGGCGCCCAACCGATTATTGAGGAATCCGCGTCGCTTTTAACTTCCACATTTTTGCCGTCTACCTTTGTCACCGTAACCTTGTCACCGTAACTTAAGGTTGCCACTTTTTTCCCCGCCGATGATTTTAGGTCCATAGTTTTAACCGCCACATACAATGTAGCGTTAGGACCGACCTGAGCCGCCGCGAAACCCGCGACAAAAAACACTAAACAAACAACGAATAAATACTTCTTCATTTTAATACCTCCATAATATTAAAATTTTCTTATTGGTCGCACTCTAATAGTAAAACCATCAGGAACTACATCAACTTTTTCAACTCCACCATTTGCTTTACTCGCAAAACTTTTATGAAGAATAACCACTTCCCACTTGTCTATATTGTCTTCATCTAAAACCGGATAACCATTAGCGTCTAAAACAGGATACTCTTCAGTGTGTAAAACCGGTTTACCGTTAGAATCCAAAACCGGATCGTCTTTAGCGTGTAAAACCGGTTCACCTGGAGCGCGTAAAACCGGCTCACCTTGAGTATGGTAAGTTGGATTACCGCTACCATCAAGAACTAGCTTACCATCACCGTCTAAAACTGCCTCTTTACCGGTATATAAAACCGGCTCACCTTTAGCACGAAAAACTGGCTTGCCTTCAGCATTTGTAATTTGATTGCCGTCAGCGTCTAAAGCCGGTTCGCCGCCGGCATATAAAACCGCTTCGCCGCCGGCATATAAAACCGGATCACCCTTCTTATGTAATTTCGGCGTACCGTCACCATTTAAATCCGGCGTACCATCAGGTTTTAAAACAGGCTCGCCGCCGACATATAAAACCGGTTCGCCGCCAGCATATAAAACCGGCCCACCTTGAGGAATTGTTTTTATATACTTGCCATTTATTGCCAAATAATAATAGTCTTCTGAAAACCTCGTTAATCCGTATGAAAAACACTCAAGCATTTTTTTCATATTAGCTTCGTCCGGTATTTCCCAGGCGTAAGCGTACCAATCGTCAGACTGGTCTACGCATAAACGCACCGCACTTGTCAGACTTTCAGGGCTGGTATCTTTTAATTCGCCAATATCAAACGGGGAACATTCTTTATACCGCCATCCGTCTTTATAATTTCCTTTGTCATAGTATACGTATCCGCCGCCAGGCCCAATCACATTGGCTATTTCCAACGCGCAGGTAGTGAACAGAAAAATTACCGGAAGAATTAATAAAGCTGTTTTTTTCATTTCTTTCCTCCTAATAAATGCGGTAATTAATGCCCAATAACAGGCGGTGATTAACGCCTATTAAATTTTTCATGTCCATTGTAGAACGTCCGGCGTACCCCGCTTTTAATAACACATGGCCGCGTCCGATATAAAAACCGCTCGCCACGTCAAGCGTGGGAGTTTGTACGGTAGCGACGCTGCGTTCCGAGGAATTCCTGACAAAATCATATTCGGCGTTCATAACTCCCAATCCAAATCCCAAATACCATCCTCCCGCTTCGCGCGGTTTGCCGTAAGAATCAAACGTCCTTTTACCAATAGGTAAAAATAAGTTAATACGGGCATAAAGATAATTTGACGAGTATTCCACGCCGCCAATATCCACATTCTCGCCCGCCATTCCGTTAACAGACCCAAATTCGCAGCCTAAATCAATAAAAGAATACGGCAGTGGCGCAATTGTGGCGTTAATACTAACAATCAAAAGGGGCGTAGCGAATGATGTGCCTAAATTAAGCCCCACACTCCATAATTTTTTTCCCTCCATAGAGAAAAATTCTTCGCGTTCCGACCCTGACGCGGGAACGGAAACCATGAGGATCATTACCGTTACTAACAATACTGTTGCTTTTTTAATCAAAATATAAACCCCCTAAATATAATTACTGAAACGAATACCGTTACAGTTTATTAGCATCTTTAAATTCGTATCTAACTCCGTCTTTTCCAACTGTGATAATCATGTAGGCCTGCGTACTCTTATAATCTTCTATGCTGATATATTTTACGTCTCCAAATTCCTTTTCTACCCGCTCGTGCGAATGTCCCGTTAACAACATTTTACATTTATCGTTATTATCATGCAACAGGGCCATAATCCGCGCCCTTTCGGCAGGGTCGTATATCTGTTGAATCTTTATCTTGTCCTGAACAAAGAAATCTGAGTGTGTTAAAACAAAAACCGTTCCCTTCGCGGTCTTTAGTTCTCTTTCAAGCCAATCAATCTGGACTTTCCCAATAAACGCGTTGGCTGAATCCAAAACAAAAAGGGTAAAGTATTCTGTGTGAACAATGTTTTCTTCATCACCACTTCCATTATTGACTAGCCGGTAGGTATCAATTTCCCCGTTAACCCGGTAGCGGGTTGAGCCAATATTATCTTTCCACACCGGCCAGTTCCAGTTGAAAAGCCCGTTATGGGAATAAATATCGTGGTTGCCGATTACAGGGTAACAAGGAACATCCAAGGTATCATAAAATTCCATTACATCTTTAATATCATCTTCCGCGCCGTACTGGCTAATATCTCCAAGGTTGGCTAAAAATTTGACATCGCCTTTTATCGCAGGTTTAATCTTTTTCAAATCTTCAATACTGCCTTCGACATGGGTATCCGCTATTATAATGAATGAGTATTTGTAAGGATCTGTCTGAGCCAGAGCGGAAGGATCGTTTGGATCCGGATTCTCAGGAGGACGATCTGACGTATTCCAATTTGGATCTGACGGATCCCTAACTTTAATTATTACATTTCTTTTTTCAGCAGTCAGGTAATTGAAGGTGTTCTTTTCCAATAAGCGTTCATCAAGATAGTTAGATACAATAAGACCCGGCATATCAATATTACATTCGATTGTAAGGCCTATGATGACAAGAGAAAGAATCAATAATATTTTTGATGCTGATTTTACCATGATAACTTTGCTCCTCCTTTCCAGACAATTCCGTGGAAACCGGCGGTAAGCCCGTCTACGCCGCTTTGCCTGAATTCCAATTCATTGATGAGTGTCAAATGGTTGTCTATCTTGAGGGAAACTTTTGCCGCGAGCGCAAACGCGATAAAGCTGTCTATCTGAAAATCAGTGTAATTCGCGAGACTCATTCCTACGCAGAGTTTATCGTTATTTATAAAATTGACATATAATCCCATGGGCACCATATATTCAAGCTGTGGTCCTTCACTAAAGAAAGAAGTAAACCGCGCCCCAAAGCCGACGCTTATTCCGTAATACTTCGCGTTCCAAGAAATAATCGGCACTATAGCGTGGGAATGTGTTTCATAATCGGGCAGGCCGTTGTAAGCCCATGCCAGTTTTACATCAAGCGGCCAATTAGCCAGCACGCGGTATGTAGCGTTAGTAAACAATTTTATAATGGTTACGTCTTCAGGCATGTAGTTAATATAAATTCCTTCCTTAACAGCGACCCGATTATTAAATTCGATTTTACCTGTAGCGGAAAAGCCGCCGACAAAATTAAAAGTCCTGTTAAAATCGGCGTTAAAAAAATATTCGACCTCCATATTCGTAATTTCGATGACATGGGCATTTGAGGTCGCAATCTCCCTAGTATCAGCAGTTTCAATATCCTGAGCATAAATACTCCCGATACAGATGAGGAAGATTAATAACATCTTTATCTTTATATTCATAATGTACTAATAAATATATCTCATAATATAGAAAATAGCAACATATACTAAGTTTATGTCTCAAATTTGATAATTTCGCGCCTCTTTCGCTTTATTAATTTATTTTGTACGAAAAAAGTTGATAAATCACTGTTTTTGCGTGTTTTTTCTAAAGAGAAGCTTTAAACAGAAAAATGTGTAAATTACACACCAAATACTATGGAAATATGTGTGAGTTTAACACTAAATTCATTTGAATTACGTGTAAGTAACACACCAAATTCTATGGAATTACGTGTGTATTCAACACTAAATTCCTATGAATTGTGTGCAAGTCACACACCAAATTCTATGAAATTATGTGTGAATTTGACACTAAATTCCTGTGAATTACGTGTAAGTAACACACCAAATTCTTTGGAATTATGTATGAATTTAACACTAAATTCATTTGAATTACGTGTAAGTAACACACCAAATTCTTTGGAATTACGTGTGAACTTAACACTAAATTCATTTGAATTACGTGTAAATAACGCACCAAATTCTTTGGAATTCAGTACAAATTTAACACCAAATTCTTGACAATAATAATCACTACATTATAATTTAAATAAACACCATAAATAAAGAGGAAAAAGTGTACCGCGCTAATCTAGAAAAGCTTGAAAAATGGAAAAACTCCAAAAACCGTAAGCCATTGATTGTTTATGGGGCGCGGCAGGTTGGCAAGACTTGGCTTATGAAGGAATTTGGGGCTAGGAATTTCGATTCCACCGCTTATATCACTTTTGATTTGGAGGCCGTTTTTAAAGGCATTTTTGAAAAAGATTTTAGTATTCCGCGCATTATTCATGAGCTTTCTGTCGCGACAGGCGTAAAAATTACGCCCGATACTCTTATCATTTTTGACGAAGTTCAAGAATGTCCGCGAGCTCTTACATCGTTAAGACATTTTAGCGATAACGCGCCCGAGTACCATATTATCGCCGCAGGCAGCCTGCTCGGGGTGATGACGCTTGAGGGAACTGGTTTTCCAGTAGGTAAAGTTGACATAATAACGATTTATCCCATGTCGTTTTACGAATTTTTAGAAGCCATTGAACCGCGTTATGTGCAAATTTTAAAAAAGCCTGATTTTTCCGCAATTTCCACGTTCCATGACGCGATTACGGGGCTGTTAAAACAATATTTCTATACCGGCGGAATGCCCGCTGCCGTGAAAAAATACATCGAAACCCGCGATTTTAGCGAAGTGCGCGATGTGCAAAATATGATTCTAGATTCTTATTACGCCGATTTTGCGAAGCATATTCCGTCGTCCTATATCGCTCGCCTGCGTGATATTTGGAATTCAGTTCCCCTCCAGCTTGGCAGGGAAAACAAACGCTTTCTGTATTCCGGCATGAAAGAAGGTTCCCGTGGGCGCGATTATGAGTTGGCTCTTAACTGGCTTACAGATACCAAATTGATTTATAAACTGTACCGTGTAAGTTTACCGAATATGCCATTGATTGGGTATAAAGAGCCTGCGATTTTTAAGCTTTACATGAACGACGTAGGGCTTCTTTCAGCGCGAGCAGGGCTTGATATTAAGCTCTATGTTGACGATGATGACAGGACTTTTTCGCATTATAAGGGCGGAATTTCCGAACAATTTGTTTTACAGGAACTTATTTCAGCTAATGATAAACTGCCGATTTACTATTGGGCGGCTGAAAAAAATACCGCCGAGATTGAATTTGTCATACAGTACAATAATAAAATTATCCCGATTGAAGTAAAGGCAGGCAAAAATGTCAAATCCGAAAGCCTAAACGCGTACAGAAAAGAATACGCTCCCCCCTGCGCTGTCCGCGCCTCACTAAAAAAATACGGCGTTGCGGACGATTTATATTCCCTGCCCCTTTATTTAATTGGCAGCTTACCCATTATCTTATCATGAAATTTCAAGATTAGTTTTGAAACAACAACCCCTAATTCCCCTTTGTGAACCTCAACCGAGACCGAAGGTCGAAGGTTCCCCTTTTGATCTTTGTACCTTCGTGTTCTTAGTGAGAATCTTTGGGTAATCTCTGTCCTCACTCAGTCCTAGTAATGTCAGCGCCGAGGGCAGAAAGCCTTTCCGCCAAATGCTCATAGCCGCGTTCAATCTGGTAGACATTGCGTATAACGCTTTTTCCTTCGGCGCACATGGCGGCAATCAGCATGGACATTCCGGCGCGCACGTCAGTACTTATCAGTTCTGAGCCGTGAAGTTTTGTCGGCCCCGAAATGACGGCGCGGTGCGGATCGCATAACACAATCCTCGCGCCCATGCCGATAAGTTTGTCCACGAAGAACATCCGAGACTCGTACATTTTTTCGTGAACCAGCACCGTGCCTTTTATCTGGGTGGCGACAACGATTATTATGCTGATAAGATCGGGGGGGAATCCCGGCCAAGGTGCGTCGTCTATTTTTGGAATCATGCCGCCGAGGTCGTGGTTTACTTCCATACTTTGGTTTTTTGGCACATGGATAATATTTCCCTCATGCGCCCATACGATGCCCAATTTTCCGAACGCTATTTTCGCGGGGCGCATTTCCCCAGGACGCGCTCCCTCTATATGCAGGTCGCCTCCCGTTACGGCGGCAAGACCGATAAAGGAGCCGACTTCCATAAAGTCAGAGCCGATTTCAAAATCACAGCCTGAAAGTTTATCCACTCCGGTAATTGTAAGTATGTTAGAGCCGATACCCTGTATTTGAGCGCCCATTTTAACTAACATTCCGCATAAATCCTGCACATGAGGTTCGCTTGCCGCGTTAGTCAAAATTGTTTTTCCCTTTGCAAGAACTGCCGCCATAATAGCGTTTTCCGTAGCGGTAACAGACGCTTCGTCAAGAAAAATATCCGCGCCAGTTAAATGTTTCGCCGTAAATGTAAAATTATCGCCCACCTTTACCTTCGCTCCCAATTCCGTAAGCGCCAAAAAGTGCGTATCAAGCCTTCTTCTTCCGATAACGTCGCCACCCGGCGGCGGAAGAATTACTTTTCCAGTCCGCGCGAGAAGCGGCCCCGCGAATAGAATCGACGCTCTGATTTTTTTTGCCTCTTCTTGCGGTATTTCCGGTTGCTTTATATCGCGCAGTGAAAGCGTAATCATATTCGGCTGGTATTTTTGAACTTCGCCGCCCAGAGCGGTAAACACGTCAAGCATTACCCGCACGTCTTCAATGTCAGGAATATTGCGAAGGGTGACAGGCTCATCGGTTAAAAGCGCAGCCGCAATACATGGCAGGGCTGCGTTCTTGTTGCCGCTGACCTTGATTGTCCCATTCAGCGGAACTCCGCCGTTGATTATATATTCGCTCATATATTGAATGTAACGGTTAAATTGGTTTTTGTAAATTGAGGGAAATTTTCATATTTTGAACGCTTATTATTATAGAATTATAAATTTATTAACAAAAAACAAAATGGAAGCAACATTAAAAAAGTAATGGAAATTGACGGAACAATAGAACTAAAAAAAATTCCTATTGACTTTTTTTTGAGTATTGTATTATTTGATAATAATGTACTAAATATTGGGAGGGGTATATCGCTATCTTGTTCTTCTATAAGTGACAGAAGACAAAATCTCGTTATACTTAAAGTAGAGCGCTTATGTTTTAAGCATTAGCGATCAGGGGGATTACTATGGCTGGAGAAGCAATAAAGCCCGTAGAGGCTTGCACACTCAGAAAACCAAATGTCAATAGGCGGAATGTTAACCTTAACGGCGGCAAAGAAATTATCCTTGATGACCGCACACATAACCCGTCTGCTGATTCAATTCTCTTGGTCGGTTTTGAACGTAGTATTCAGGAATACAGTGAGATTGGGACTAGTTTTTTGAAAAAGGAATAAAGGTAGTATCACCTATCATTTATGTGATGGGTTGTTATTGTTGACAGACTAATCCGGTAGGAATGTATTTTCATGTTTATCCCCCTGATAACAGGGGGTATTTTGTACAGAAAGGAGACGTTATAATGGATTTGAGCAAATTGATACTGACTGATATTTTTTACAAAAACAACGCAGGCGAATATGAACTGAGACCAAATAACGAATTGATTGAAAATGACCTTAATAAGATTATTGATGATTTGTATCCTCACTTTGATCATCTTATGTTGATTCTTTCTCAAAAAAGACCATTCCTTGCCCAATATGATATGCAGATTAATTATTATGAGCTGGTGCAAGTTTTTCATAAATTTACAAGGGATGTTTTTGGACCACGGCGGCTTAAGGCTGTATTGAAAAAACTCCCTAACAATAGTGACATAAGCGACAACATGAAAAAATTCGGTCTTAAAATGAATTCCGATGATCCCAACATACACCGTCGTGTAGCTTATTTTTTTTATTGGTTTGGAGTATACAAACCATTCAGTTTAGTAAAAGGCACTGATGCTCAGGACATAGAAATTCCTGAAAAACATAAGTTCATAATCAAATTCTTTAATGAAATAATTACTTACAGTTTAATACAAATGGTTTTGGCTTCCTGTGTTTTTCAAATTGAAAATTGCCCCCAAAAAAACAAATGTAAAAATAAAAAAGCAGGTTTGGTACATGGCGACTGTTTCCTGACAATCAACATAGACCAAAACGAGAATATATTCGAAATATTTTTATCCCGCCTTCACAATAATAAACTGAACAGATCATCATTGGAATTACTGCTTTCCAATTCCTATATATTCAGCAAGTGTAGAAAGAACGAAGAACCTTGTCTTCTTAAAAAATATGGCTTTTATAAATGGCGTACATTTGATTAAAAGGAATTGTGGCATTATAAATTTAAAAGACAATTAATTCTCCTTCTCATCCCTATTTTTTTTTAACACTTTTACAAAGTCGAGCGTTAGTTTTTGGTCTTCGGGCATGGTTCGTGTTTACATAAATCTTGATACAAGTTGAATAATTGTTTCTCGCGCTTCTTTTCGCTCTTCGTTTTCCGGTTCAAAAAGCACTGCTGGGCTAATGCTAAGGGCGTTGCAAATGCTTAAAACCGTGTATAGATTTGGGATTCTTTTTCCTGTTTCTATGTAATTAACTTGATTTTGAGATAGTCCTGCCTCAAATGATAATTCCATCTGTGAAATTCTAAATTTTTCCCGTTCTTCTCTTATTCGTACCGCTAAATGTTTTATTTGGGCAGCTATCTTCGCCTTATCTTTCATTTTTTCTCTATCAACCTTATTTTGTGATTATTTACACCTTTTTATATAGACAAAATATAAATATAGGTGTATTATTACACCTATATAGGTATATTTAACCTATAAAAAAGGGGTGTTTTTATGAAAATTACGATTAAAGGTTTGTGTATTGCTGTATTTATAGCAATGTTTGGTTTTGCGCTAACAACTTGTGATGAGCCAGTGCAGGAAACGCCGAAGCCTAAAGACAGTATTGTCAATATAGCCACCATACAGGGCGTTACTATTCCGGTAACCGGAGCAACACCGGTTAGAACAATTACTGAAAACGCGCAGTACAGCGGGGTGGTTACTTGGAACACTCCGTCAGCCTTTGCCGCAGAAACGCAATATACGGCAACTATTATGCTAACCGCGAAAACAGGCTACACCTTGCAAGGGGTAGCCGCTAACTTTTTCAGGGTAACGGGAGCAACATCTGTAAGCAATGCCGCCAACTCAGGCGTTATTACAGCCGTATTTCCGGCAACAGGCGGGACCGCAAGTAATCCTGATGTTATAACCATAGCGGCCATTGACGGCGTTACTATTCCAGTAACCGGAGAAGTTCCGGTTAGAACCATTACTGAAAACTCACAGTACAGCGGGGCGGTGACATGGAACGGCAGCCCGTCCGCCTTTGCCGCCAATACGCAATATACAGCGACAATTACTCTGACCGCAAAAACAGGCTTCACCTTGCAAGGGGTAAGAGCTAACTTTTTTACGGTTGCGGGGACAACATCGATAAGCAATAACGCCAACTCAGGCGTTGTTACCGCGGCATTTCCGGCAACAGGCGCTCAACTTGTTACCGCGCTCACAGGCACGGTAATCATAACCGGCTATGCCGAAGCGGGGCAAATCTTAACGGCAAATACCGACTCACTTAAAGGCAGTGGAACAATTTCCTACCAATGGAAGCGCGGCAGTACAAACATCGGCACAAACAGCAATTCTTATGAAGTGCAAACAGCCGATATAGGTTCAACTATTACAGTAACCGTAACCCGCTCTGGCTATTCGGGCAGCGTTACAAGCCCTCCTACGATTACCGTTATCGCTGAAGTTCCGCCAACGCCGGGATTGGCCTTCACATTGAATGACAATTCCTATTCGGTTTCACGAGGCACGGCAACCGCAGCCAATGTGGTAATACCGGCATTGCATGAAGGAAAGCCAGTAACCACAATAGAGAATAATGCTTTTTCTTCCTATACAAATATGACGAGCGTCAGAATACCGGACAGAATAACGAGTATCGGCTCATACGCGTTTTCCAACTGCACCGGTTTAACAAGCGTTACCATACCAAGCAGCGTAACGAGTATCGGCACTAACGCTTTTACCGGCTGTACCAGTTTAACGAGTATTTCCATACCGTTTTTTGGTTCAACATTAAACGGCACTTATCCTCTTGGTTATCTTTTCGGCACAGCAAGCGCGAGCGGTCAAAATTCGTTTATTCCGGCATCGCTGAAAACC
The DNA here is from genome assembly GCF_054786175.1 of Treponema sp. R8-4-B8. Taxonomy (NCBI): domain Bacteria; kingdom Pseudomonadati; phylum Spirochaetota; class Spirochaetia; order Treponematales; family Treponemataceae; genus Treponema; species Treponema sp. R8-4-B8. The sequence continues at coordinate 15,074 of NZ_BDHE01000480.1, read as the reverse complement.
GTCATTATAACAGGCGGAAACAGCGTCCCCGCAAGCGCGTTCTCCGGTTGTACAAACCTGACGAGCGTCACCATACCCAGCAGCGTATTGAGTATTGGACAAAGCGCGTTCTCCGGCTGTACCGGCTTGCCGAGTATAACTATACCTAGCAGCGTGACGAGTATCGGTAATAGCGCGTTTTCTGGATGTACCAGTCTGCCGAGTATCAGCATACCGGATAGCGTGTTGAGTATCGGTAATAGCGCGTTTTCCGGCTGTACCGCCCTGACGAACGTAACAATAGAGAACGGTGTGACGAGTATCGGCCAGAGTGCATTCTCTGGCTGTACCAGCCTGCCGAGCGTAATCATACCCGACAGTGTGACGAGTATCGGGGATTCTGCGTTCCGTAATTGCACGAGTTTGGAAAGCATTACATTACCGTTTATCGGAAAAAGTATAAATGCGACGACATACGAAACGGTATTCGGATATATATTCGGGTATACTAGTACTTCGTCGCCAACCGGAGCGACATATCAATATAGCGCTAGCAGTAATAGTCACTATTATTATTACATTCCTACGTCGCTTAAAACGGTAGTTATAACAAACATAACAAACAATATCTCTGCTAGAGCGTTCATTAATTGCAGCGGCCTGACGAGCGTAACGATACCTAACAGCGTGACGAGCATCGGCGGTGCTGCGTTCTACGGTTGCACTGGCCTGACTGGCGTAACGATACCTAACAACGTGACGAGCATCGGCGATTCTGCGTTCTACGGTTGCACTGGCCTGACTGGCGTAACGATACCTAACAACGTGACGAGCATCGGCGATTATGCGTTCAGCGGCTGCACCGGCCTAACGAGCGTAACAATAGGGAACGGCGTGACGAGCATCGGCAGGGAAGCGTTCTACAATTGCAGCGGCCTGACGGGTGTAACGATACCTAACAACGTGACGAGCATCGACGGTTATGCGTTCTCCGGTTGCAGCGGCATGACGAGCGTAACGATAGGAAACGGCGTGACGAGCATCGGCTATAATGCGTTCTCCGAATGTACCGGCCTGACGAGCATAAATTTTAACGCGACAGTCATGGCTGATATAAACAATTACATAATATTTAAAAATGCCGGACAAAATGCTGGTGGTATAACGGTAAATATCGGAGCTAATGTAACAAGAATACCGGTGTATCTGTTCATTAGTAGTAACACAAAAATAACCGTTATCAATTTCGTGGCTGGAAGCGTATGCCAAAGCATCGGTGATTCTGCATTCTCCGGTTGCACCGCCCTGACGAGCGTAACGATACCTAACAGCATGATGAGTATCGGCAATTATGCGTTCTATGGCTGCACTGGCTTGACGAGTACAATAATAGGGAACGGTGTGACGAGCATCGGCTATTATGCGTTCTCAGGCTGCACCAGCATGACGAGCGTAACGATAGGAAACGGCGTGACGAGCATCGGCGATTCTGCGTTCTCCGATTGTACCGGCTTGACGAGCGTAAATTTTAACGCAATAGTCATGGACGATTTAAATCAATATTCTGGCGTATTTGGAGGCGCAGGACAAAATGCTGGTGGTATAACGGTAAATATCGGAGCCAACGTAACAAAAATACCTGCATATCTGTTCTATCCTTATTACGATAGTAGCAGCCCGAAAATAACCGCCGTCAATTTCGCGGCGGGAAGCGTATGCCAAAGCATCGGCTATTATGCGTTCTACAATTGTACCGGCCTAACGAGCGTAACGATACCCAACAGCGTGACGAGCATCGGCAATTATGCGTTCTCCGGCTGCAGCGGCCTGACGAGCGTAACAATAGGGAACGGCGTGACGAGCATCGGCGGTTCTGCGTTCTCCGGCTGCACCGGCCTGACTGGTGCGCTCACGATACCCAATGGCGTGACGAGCATCGACGGTTATGCGTTCTACGGTTGCAGCGGCCTGACGAGCGTAATGATAGGAAACGGCGTGACGAGCATCGGCGGTTCTGCGTTCCAAGGTTGCAGCGGACTGTCTGGTGCGCTCACGATACCCAATGGCGTGACAAGCATCGGCGGTTCTGCGTTCCAAGGTTGCAGCGGACTGTCTGGTGCGCTCACGATACCCAATGGCGTGACAAGCATCGGCGATTCTGCGTTCTCTGGTTGCAGCGGCTTAACTGGTTCGCTCACGATACCTAACGGCGTGACGAGCATCAGCGATGCTGCGTTCAGAGGTTGCAGCGGCCTGACGAGCGTAACGATAGGAAACGGTGTGACGCGCATCGGCGGTTCTGCGTTCCAAGGTTGCAGCGGACTGACGAGCGTAACGATACCCAACGGCGTGACGAGCATCGGCGGTTATGCGTTTTACGGTTGTAGCGGCCTGACGAGCGTTACATTTCAAGGAACGATTGCTTCGTCGAATTTTGGTGATCATGTTAATTGGGATTTTACAGGACCATTTTCCGGCGACTTGGGAGATAAGTACTATGCAACGAATACCAACGGAACGCCGGGGACGTATACGAGGGCGAGTGATAGTTATACATGGACGAAGATTTAGGTGAGAGGGAAGCGCAGTGTCGCAGAAGAGCGGCATTGCGCTTTTTATGCCTTGAGGCATTTAGAAAATAAATTAAATATGGAGAATTATTATGATTTATAAAAAAATAAATAATTGGTCAATTTTTCTGACAGCTCTTGTTTCTTATGGGATATGGTATTTAATAAATCCAGTAACAATCTTTAATAATAATATTTTTCAATTACCTTTAAAGATTATTATTAGTACTGTTTTTTCATTTGGTTTTTTCTCAATAATAGTTCCAGTATTAAATTGGCTTATTAATAAACACAAATTTATTAAAAGAATATTTTTTGGTACTAATTATATAGAAGGCGTATGGATTGGTTTTTTTATTAATAAAAAAGGAGTAGCGCTTACGATACAACAAATAGAGCAAACATCAGATGAAGTTTCTGTATACGGACAAACATTTAAATATAATAACGGCAATCCAATATACCGCAGTCTTTTTAATTCAACTGGCACATCATTTGATTTTAATAAACATATACTATATTGTACATATATATCTGATAAACTTGATGGAGTAAACGCCGGGTTTTTAAATTACCACTTTATTAACCAAGAAAAAAAGGCGCCTAATATGTTTTGGGGTTATCTTTCAAATTATATTTATGATGGTAAAATGTTTTTCTTGTGTGAAAAACATTGTGATATAGAAAAAATGCCAGATTTACAATCATGGATTAAAACAGCAAAAGATTTCTATGAAAGCCGTAAAGAATATTTCAAGCATATAATAAGCGATGAAAATGCGAAAAAAACGATAGAAACCGCTGTTGCAGATGAAGCTGGCACCAGTGGCGATCTGCATGCTCGTTAGTATTAAAAACAGACGGACTTGAATCGAAATATAGCATTGCATAGCCTTCGGACAAAAACCCCCTCTCCCCCTTTGTGATCTTTGTACCTTCGTGTTCTTAGTGTGAAATCTTTGGGATAGTTCAATAGCAGAAATTCTCATAATAGCAATAGCATTTTTATTACATAATATTGGCGTATATTTTACTTAAAAAAGAGGGTTGAAAATTGAAGAAAAATAGGTTATATTTATCTATAATAATTGAAGGAGTTAAATATGGGTGACTTTTGGACAGAAAAGCAGAAACAAGATATAGACTTTTTCAATGAAAACCTTGAAAAATGGGCTAACGACTCATTTTACAGGCTAAAATTTATCATAATTTCAGGGAAAGAAATAAAAGGCTTTTATGACACATTTGAAGCTGCCTTAAGCATTGCGGCAAGAGACTTCAAAGCCGGAGAATATATTATTCAGCAGATCTTACCGGAAAATGAAACGGTTAATTTTCTTTCACCTGCTCTAGCTTTAGCATAAAAATATGGCAATATATAACGAACATACATTTGACTTAAAGGTTAATCCTCAACCGCCAGCAGATATGCGTTTTGCAGTGGAATTTTCTCCATTTTCATTGCTCCAATCAGGATTTAATATAGTGGTTGAAATTTCTACAGCAAGCATATTCAAATCCCCGCCTTTGAATATGCCTCTTTCTTCAATCGTGGTAATGGCCCATTTTGATACAGGTGCGAGTTCCACATCAATAGATATAGAACTTGCAAAACACTTAAATCTTCTTAGTGTAGGAAAATCGGAAAACCGTACTGCTTCAGGTCCGCAAGTTATGCCAAACTTCGCCATTGACATTAGTTTCCCCGCTACAAAGTTATCGCCGTTTTATAATCTGCGTGTAGGTTCATGCAGACTTGGTTTTGATATTGCTAATAACATGAAACTTCCTAAATCAAAAAATATGGGCGTTCTTATTGGAAGGGATATAATGTCACGTTGGAATATTATATGGAACGGACCTACCTCTACTGTTATTATTGGTGATTGAAAACGTATATTATCGTACCCCCTCTCCCTTCTTCTTTGTGATCTTCTCTTCCTTCGCGCTCTTCGTGTGAAATCTTTGGGATAAATTCAACAGCAGAAATTCTCATCCATTCAAACCAATCTTCTTATAAATCTCAAAATTCTCCCGATCAAAACAAACAAAAATAACACTCTCAACAGATGTTTTGTTATTGTTAAAAAAATCCGCAACAGTGGAAAAAGCGATTTTAGCAGCTTGTTCTTTTGGGAACCCGAATATTCCCGTGCTAATATTCGGGAAGGCGACAGTCTTAATCCCATTCTCGGCTGCCAACCGCAAAGAACTCAAATACGCGCTAGATAACAATTCAGCCTCGTGTTGTTTTCCGCCATGCCAAACAGGGCCAACCGTATGAATAACAAACTTTGCTGGTAAATTACCACCGGTTGTAATCACAGCGTCGCCTGTTTTACATCCGCCTTTTTCCTCATGTATTTTTCGGCAAGCCAATTCCAATTCTCTGCCTGCCGCAAAATGGATCGCGCCGTCCACGCCCCCTCCGCCAAGTAATGATTCATTAGCGGCATTGACAATAGCGTCAACCGCTTGCCGGGTAATGTCTCCAAAAATAACTTGTATTTGATTGTTTTTTTCCATAATTACATTTTACCATAAATTTCACACAAAGATCACGAAGGGGGAATAAAAGGTTTTTGTTCGTTATCTTATCTTTAAGCTCACGCATAGCTTTCAGACAACAACCCCCTTTTCCCTCTTCTTTGTGATCTTCTCTTCCTTAGTGCTCTTTGTGTGAACTCTTCGGTATTAACTTCGGGATTAACCCCTACTGGATAAAAATTAAAAAAGAGATTACCATATCCATACTATGAAATTAAATAACGAATCATTAAATAACAGCGACTTTTGGGAAAAGGCGGGCATCGCCCTGCCGCGTTTTAACCGGGAAAAAATGATCGCCACTACAAAAGCGGCGCCGAAGTGGGTGCATTTCGGGGCGGGAAATATTTTTCGCGCTTTTCCGGCGGCTATGATGCAACAGCTGCTTGATAAAGGAGTTGAGACTACAGGCATTGTTGTCGCCGAAGGATACGACGGGGAAATAATCGATAAAAGTTTTACCGCGTTTGATAACTTGACAATAGTTGTAACGCTTAAATCGGACGGAAGTACCGATAAACAGGTAATCGCCTCCGTAGCGTCTTCTCTGCGGATGGACAATGAACTTGATACGCTTAAAAAAATTTTTGCCTCTCCCTCGTTGCAAATGGCGAGCTTTACAATCACGGAAAAGGGCTACAGCTTAAAAGGCCGGGATGGAACGCTCTTTCCGGACGCGGCGGATGATTTAAAAAAAGGGCCTTCTTCTCCTAAGAGCTACTTAGGGCGCATCGCCTGCCTATTACATGAACGTTTTAAAAACGGAGCGCTGCCGCTGGCGATGGTCAGCATGGATAACTGTTCGCATAACGGAGACATTCTCTTTGCCGCGATGGAAACAATCGCGAAAGGCTGGGTGGAAAACGGCGTGTGCGGCGCGGATTTTTTAGGCTATATCAGCGATAAAAGCAAAGTCTCCTTCCCCTGGTCGATGATCGATAAAATTACCCCGCGTCCCGATGACAGCGTGCGCGATATGCTTATCTCCTGCGGTCTTGAAAACATGCAGGGGGTTGTAACGTCAAAGAACACCTATGTCGCTCCTTTTGTGAACGCCGAAGAAACCCAATACCTCGTCATAGAAAACGCCTTCCCCAACGGCAGGCCGGCTCTTGAAAAAGCGGGCGTGCTGTTTACGGACAGGGAAACAGTTGACAGGGTGGAAAAAATGAAAGTCTGCACCTGCCTTAACCCTCTGCATACAGGCCTTGCTATTTTCGGCTGCCTTTTGGGATACACGCGAATCAGCGAAGAAATGAAGGACGCGAGTTTAGTCAAGTTAATCGAAGGCATAGGCTACCGTGAAGGGCTGCCCGTCGTAACAGATCCGGGAATCATCAAACCCAAAGACTTTATCGATCAGGTAATAAAAGTGCGCCTTCCAAATCCATTTATGCCGGACGCGCCCCAGCGTATTGCGATGGACACGTCCTTAAAAATGCCAATCCGCTTTGGTGAAACGCTAAAGGAATACATTAAAAGCGGTAAAAATCTTGACAGCCTAAAACTTATCCCGCTTGTATTCGCGGGGTGGCTGCGTTACCTCCTCGGCATTGACGATCAGGGCAAACCGTTTGAAGTAAGCCCCGATCCCAATTACAAAACCCTTGCGGTAAATCTTTCCGGCGTCAACTTGGGGCAGACGGGGCCGTTTCACGGTAAATTAGAGCCAATTTTATCAAATTCAGCGTATTTTGGAGTAAATCTTTATGAAGCTGGCTTAGGCGCACGGGTGGAGGAGCTTTTTACCCAAATGCTTACATGTCCCGGCGCGGTACGGAAAACACTTGATTTTAATGTAAATTTATGTTAGAATTTTAATTCTGGAGGTCAAAAATGAAAAATATCATTATTGTATTAATTTTCCTGGCATTAATATCACCAGCTTTTGCCCAACAAGAGGAAGATAAAGCTGATAGGCGCGCGGCAGACCCTTTTTATGCCATCAATAACACAAGAAACAGAGAGGAAAATTTTTATTACTTCAATGTTTCAGTTGAAAAAATATACCCGACAAAAGACGGCTATGTAGTTCAATACATGTGTACTTCTTCCTCAGTAGCCGTAATAGGCATTCCCAATGAATGGCTTTCAAACGCGGCGGGCAGAGCGGAAATAGTAACTTTATCGGTAGCGTCAGATTGGCCAACAATGACCGTATTCTACGTTGATGGAAAATTCAGCCATGTAAGATTGTATGTCCATCCTGCGAAGAGTCATCTGACATGGGGAAGTATTCCGCAAGGCGCCGATGTAAGCAAATTTTTTGCGGACAAAGATACGTTTAATCTTCAATTTTGATGGATTCAAATTTAGAGATTCTTGAAGTACCGGAAGAGCTTGTTAATTTTATAAAAACCTGCTCTAAGTTTATCATTGTCGGTCATAAAGAGCCGGACGGAGACTGCGTAGGGAGCCAGCTTGCCCTGCGCAGCGCTCTGTCGCGAATGGGAAAAGAAGCGATAGTTTGTTCGGCAGGTCCTTTTAAACGCGCGGAAATAAAAGAATATACTGATCAATTTGTCGCTATCCCGCCTGAAGCGAATAAAACAAATACAAAAGTGATAATCATCGACTGTACGGGAAGAGAAAGAACAGGGGACTTTAGCGAGCTTTTAAGCAAATTCTTCTGCGCGGTAATAGATCATCATGCCGCAGTAACCCATCCGCCGTCAACAATAGAGGAGCCTGTATATGTCGATCCAAACGCGCCTTCATGCACATTATTAATATATAAATTGATAAACGCGCTTGGGCTTGAATTGACGGAAGAAGAAGCGTCCTTGCTTCTTTTTGGAATGTGCACAGATACGGGTTTTTTTAGGCATTTAACGGAAAAGAACGCGCAGGTTTTTGAATGCGCGGCAAAATTGGTCTCCTGTGGCGCAAACCCTAAAAAAATATATTATAAATTGAACGGCGGAAAAACTCTTCCTTCCAGAAAATTATTAGGCAATATTTTATCAAGGGCGGAATCCTACTTTAACGGAAAACTTTTGCTTAGTTATGAAACTTTGAACGAGTTTCAAACTTTTGGGTTTGAGGCAAGGGATTCTGACAATTTAAATCAATTGCTTTTAGCGGTAGAAGGAATGGAAGCGCTTGTAATTATTCGCCAGGAGTGTGCCGACAATTGTACTGTGAGTTTAAGATCATTGGATAAAATTGACGTGTCACAGATTGCGGCGTCTCTTGGCGGAGGCGGTCACAAGAACGCCTCAGGTCTCACAATGAAAGGAGACATTCCATATGTAAAACAAATAATGTTAGATTCATTTAAAAAAACTTTCGCTGAGTAACTAAAAAAACTTCGATATGACAAACATCAACAAAAATTAACTCATTTCGTTGAATAATACGTCTGTCTTCCTGCCGCGCCGATATCTGGAATGAGGTAAACAATGCAAATAGAATCATTAAATAAAATTTATTCCGAATATCTTTCAGGAGAAATTGAACTCGGAGAATTTGAAGGTATTATTTATAAGTATCTTATAAACAATCAGGAAAAAACCTGCGTCAAGCACTGGAAACAGGATGAATATGAAGATTTTATTTCCTGGTTTTATCCCCGATATAAAAATATAATAGGCTCTTATCAGGAAATAGGAGCCTCATTTGAAGCGTTTTTTTACAGGTATATGCTTATTTCCGCAAAAGAATATCACGTACGCACGACAACTAAAGCGGTTGTAGAGTATTCAGCGTGGAGCGCGCGCGTTCCGGATATGTACGCGCGGGAAGAACCTCCCGTTTATACCATTCATCATACTGAAGAGGTAATAACAAAAATGATTATAGGAATAAAAGGCAGAAAAAGCACAAGACGGCTTTTAGCGCTTATTCTAAAATGTTATTATTATATTTCAGATGATTTTGCGGAAAAAATAGCCACATTGATTGGCATTGACTCTAAAGAATTAATAGAGATGTTAAACAAAATAAGAAGAATTAGGCAGGATAAAGACGATAATATTTATTTTTTAAAAGAAAGAATTTTTTGCCAGTTCTACAGGTGCATAATTTACGAAAAAAGGCTTTCTCTGATGCGGGAAAATACATTGGCGTATGAAAGACTTCTTCGCCAGCTTGAATCAGCAAGAGACAGACTGGATAGAATGCGCGAGCGTTTAAGCAGAATCCGCAAAGAAGCCACCCACAAACAAATTGCGGAAGTAATCGGCACGACAAAAGGCACTGTGGACGCGAGCCTTCACAGGCTTAAAGTAAGATGGGAAAAAATGTCCAAGAAATCCGATTTGAATTAGTTACATGAAAATGCAAATACCGCTTTTTCATGATAATCTTTTCCCGGTCCGGCGATGCAGGAAGGGAAGTTGCTTTGATTCGGAGAGTCGGGGTAATGCTGCGTTTCCAGACAAAATCCCGAATGTTTCACATAAATAGAGCCTTGTTTGCCTTCAACTTTTTTAAGGTGGTTCCCAGTATAAAATTGAACGCCAGGCTGGGTAGTAAAAACTTTCATTGTACGGCCTGAAACCGGCTCATAAACTTCGGCGCAAGGACGCAGTTTGCCCGGCTCTCCATCTACTGTAAAACAATGATCATACCCTTTAAATGGTTTAAAAAAGGAAACATCAGAGCAAATTTTTCGCCGCGTTTTAAAATCAAAATTAGTTTCATCAACAGGAAGAAGCTTGCCCGTAGGGATGCAATTTTTGTCAACTTGAACATAAGAAGATGAATATAGAAGCACATTATGAGAAAGTATACTGCCCTTCCCTTCTCCGGCTAAATTAAAATACGCATGATTAGTGAGATTAACCGGGGACGGTTTATCCGTCTTCGCGTAATAATCGCAAATTATTTCATTAGACTCAGTAAGCCCGTAAGTGACTACGGCTTTTAAGTTTCCCGGAAAACCGCAATCGCCATCGGGACTCTCAACCTCAAAACGGACATAGACGCCTCTATTTTCTTCATAGGCCCCAGAGTCCCAAAGAAGCCTGTCAAAACCACGCGGCCCCGAATGAAGGGAATTTTTGCCGTCATTTGCCGGAAGATCGTAAGTTTTTCCGTTTAAAGAAAAAGCGGCTTTGCCAATACGGTTGGCAAAACGCCCGACAGTAACTCCGATATATGGTTCATTGTGCAAATAACCGTCAAGGTTTGAATATCCCAACAATACGTCGTCTTTTACGCCTTCGCGCGAAGGAACAAGCAGGCTTGTCCATGCCGCGCCAAAATTGGTCAGCGATAATTTTAAATCGCCAGCGCTAAGAGTCCATAATTTAACCTTTTTCCCGTTAGAAAGAACGCCAAAAGTCTTTTTATCTATTTTCATATGCTAATTATACACTTGCCAGCGTATTACGTACAGGGTATAATAGGGCTATTAAGGAGAATGATCTATGAAAAAATTTATCGCCTTTGTTATAGGTTTATCAATCGCAGCTGTATGCTTTGCCCAAAGTGATCCTGTCGAAGGATACTGGATAAGCGTTGATGAAAAAACCAATAAAGTAACCGCCGGCTGGCAAATTTACCAGCAGAACGGCGTTCTTTACGGAAGAATTCTATCGTTATCAGAGGACCCAAAAGGTACAATTGCGAGCAAAGTCAAGGAAAGTTATAAAGACTTCCCCCTTCCCGGAAAAGTAAACCAAATGGAAGTTGCCGGCCCCCCGTGGATTTTCGGTCTTACCAAAAAAGATACAGGCGACTGGAGAGGCGGCAAAATAATTGACCCCGCTGACGGAAATATTTACAACTGTAGGATCACATTCCATAAAGCCGACGGCAAGAAGTATCAGAACGACACCCTTGAAATGCGCGGCGAAATAGGACTTGGCATAGGACGCAGCCAATTCTGGCGTAAATCCGACGCGGCAACCGCTGGAAATTTGTGGCCTAGGTGATAGGGAGTTAGACTGCTCAATTTAAAAATTTGATTAGTTTTAAAAATGACAGTCTATTTGACTTTCTCGTATCGTGTATTTTTCCCTCCGTTTATAGCTCTAATAACTCCCTTATCTATTAATCCCCGCAGAAGCCGCACCGCCATTGCCTGAGAAATAGATAAAGTACTCTCCACATTTTTCCTGACAATTTTACCCCGCTTGTTCAACAAGGCGATAATTTTTTCTTCTTTTTCGTTAAATGAAACCGGTAAAGTTTTTACTTCTTTTATCTTGTGATTATTTACATTTTTGTTAGGAAGAGTAATTTTAAACGCATTGGCGGTAGATTGTATTTCAGGTTTTCTTATATAGCCTGCGTAACTATGCATAATTTTTTGAATACCGATGCCATAACTTTCTATCAGGCGCAGCCGGTAAAAAACATTGGCAAGCTTCTCATTCCTGAGCATGGAAACACCCAGCATTATATCTTCAAGTGAAACGCCCTTCGGCAAACCGCCAATGGAAACAAACTCAATGCGGTCGTCAAATATGCTAATAAGAGTACTGCTCGAAAAAGCATAATCACGGTGAACCAACGCGTTAAGCAGAGCTTCCCTTAAAGCATCCTCAGGATAATCCCGTTCTTCTGAAGTTCCCTGACGGACATAGACATCTTCAGGACGAATACCCTTACCTTCATATAGAGTAGTCTGTAACAATTAAACCTTACAAAACATTATTCTCAAATTTTCTCTCGCAAAGGCGCGAAGGCGCAAAGTTCCTGTCCGATAGCTCATTATTGATCAATATATATTATTTTAACTACAAATCTTAATGGAAAAACGATGATCCTGCGAACAACAACTTTGCGCCTCTGCGCCTTTGCGAGAGGTCTTTTTGTAAATATTGAGTTGTTACAGAGTAAGAGCGTTCACCCAACAGTGTTGGCAAAAGCGATAATTGTTTTTTTAATTTCTTCAGTATATCCCCGTTTGAACTCCGTATTAAGGTTTTCACCGGCTTCGATTAGCTCCATGTCTAATGTCATATATTTCTCCTGCTTGCTGATACATTCTAATCATACTGATACTTACTTATACTTATTTACACATTCTAATACACTCTAATACATTCTAATCTTACTAATACTTACTGATACATTATAATACATTCTAATCATTTTTGTCAATATTACAAATTGCCATTGCCGGATTTAATTTTTTCCCAGTTATTTTGTCTTTTTTTCAAAATCTTCCATATCTTTCAGGGATTTTATCAAATTAAGCACGATTTTTGAGTCTCGTTTGTTTAACGCTTCCAGATTTTTAAGCACAACCCGCGAATCGGGAAGCGGCGGAGAAGAACCGCGCTTTTGCTGTTCATTCCCGGTAATGAGATATTCCACAGTTACCCCTGAAGCGACAGCAATTTCCTTGACCATCATACCGGAATAAGCTAGTAGTCTGTAACAGCTAAATATTTACAAAGAAGACCTCACGCAAAGGCGCGAAGGCGCAAAGGTTGTTGTTTGTGAGATTATCATTTTTCCTCCACGATTTGTAGTTAAACTAATATATTTAGATCAATAATGGGTCATCGGACAGGAACTTTGCGTCCTTTGCGTCTTTGCGAGAGAAAATTTGGGAATAATGCTTTGTTGTAAAGTTTTAGATGTTACTGACTACTAGTTCTGAATTTAAATTTTCCTTAAAACCCATAAATAACAAGTTACTTAAAAAACCATATTTTCTTATTGGCAATATGTAAAAATAAGTAGTACTATTATTTCAATATGTAAGTTTGCGTAATATTACGCAGAAAAGAGTGTTGAATGCCATGTATTAAAATTTTGTTATGTGTCATACTAGCCAAAAGTGTTTTGAATATTTTATTAATATGTTATTGAAAAAAATAAAATATCAAAAACATAATGATATTAAGGAGTATTTGAAATGAAAGATTCTACACGTTTTGTTTTTATTATTTTCTTCAGTATAATTGTTAATCTTGCCTCCTGTGATATTGGAGATCAGAATAAAATTAAAATCACAGAGGGTAAATATGTATTTAATATGGATTGTAATGTTTATATAGAAATATTGAATCAAAGAGAATTATATTTTCATAATATTGATTTTTCATCAACGCAGGCATACTTAGATGGAATGGGTGTAATTATTGATGTTAAAACACAACTTGATATGAAAAAACACAATTTTGACATAACAGCTTATGCGTTATATGTTTTTGTAACTAATGTTGAAAACTTTGGAGATTTATATTTAACAATTCCTTATTCAAATGAAGAACAAACATTAACTTATGGCCATAAAACGTTTTTATTGGATAGATAATATTATACAAAAGTATACAGATGAAGGAGATATTATTTTAGACCCGTTTTTAGGGTCTGGCTTCATCTGTAATGAAAGCATGAAATTGGATAGAAGATTTATAGGAATAGATATAAATCCTTTTTCAATAGAACATACTACATTTTTATTAAATTTACCAAATTCAAATGAATATATGGAAGCAATAAAAAATATAAAAAATAAAGTTTCATCAATAATTAACGACTCTTATCGTTTGAGTGATAATAATATCGCTTCTCATTATTTATGGGAAAACAATAAATTAATTAAAATTTGGCGGAAACTAAAAATGGAAGAAATATCTGGGGGTGGCTTGTAACTTGACCGCTTACGGCTGTAAATTGTCCAATGAATACGGTTTTGACGGGGTTGTTGTTTTCGAGCCGAAAACCGCCCTTATTCCCCATTACGAAAAAACGCTTGGAGCGGTACGCATCGGCGAAAAAAGAATGGCTATTCTTGAAGATAGAGCAATGCTCTTGCTTAAAAAATATTTTCCCGAAACACAGGAGGAATTATAATCGTTATAGACACACAGGATAAATTTGACTGTATTAAGAACGCTCTCGAAGACGGAGAAATCATTTTAGACAATAGAGAACGAACTAAAGAAGAGTGGAAAGAAATCAGCAGAGAACTTGCAGAGCTTAAAGCGACGCGGCAGAAAAATAAAACCTCTGCTAAAGAAGCAGTTTTGGCGTAGCTGGTAAATTTATATTTTTTGCAAACAAGCATTTATCCCACAATGAGGCTGTTCAAAATGAAGAATTTTTTCAAGTTGGTTAGTATTATAGCTCTTATGCCGGTAATAAGTTTCGGAATGATGGAGGTAATAACGGCTCAATAACTGGCGGTAGCAGCGGTGGGATTTACTAAAGGCAAGCGGTACTAATAAATATCGTACTTATATATCAATTTGTCAAAAAATCCTATTGACAGTATAATTATATTATAATTATAATATAATTATGAGGATAATCTGGGACGAGAAAAAAAACCGCAATAATATAATGAAACATAAAGTTTCATTTGAAGAAGCAGAAACTGTATTTTATGACCCTAATGGTAAATTGATAAATGATCCAGATCATTCCAAAGATGAAGATAGGTTTATTTTTTTAGGTTTGAGTAAAATGTTACGTTTGTTGGTTGTATGTCATTGTTATAGAGAAAATGATGAAACAATAAGAATAATAACCGCAAGAAAGGCAACCAAGAAAGAAGTAAAATATTATGGAGTAAAGTAAAATGAGAAAGGAATACGATTTTACAAATGCAAAGCCAAATCCGTACTTTAAAAAATTACGGAAACAAATTTCAATACGACTCGATATTGACACAATAGGGTATTTCAAAAAGAAAGCTGAAGAAACAGGTATAGCGTATCAAAATTTGATAAATCTGTATTTGTCGGATTGCGCGGCACATTCAAGAAACATAAACATAGTTTGGAAATAACTATTTCTCCGCCACCAATTTAAAAAACTCCGCCTGTTGAGCTTTAAGCAGCGCAGGCACGTCAAGCCCGTAAGGACAATTCTGCTTGCAATGGCCGCAGCCGGTACAATCGTCAATAAGACGCATATATTTTTGCCATTCTTCTGAGAGCCAATATTCTTTGACTGCCCTTTTAGCCAAGAATGTTATACGCGCCGCGTTGTTAATGGGAATGCCGACGGGACACGGCAAACAGTAACCGCAACAACGGCAGAAACTGCCGGAAAGTTCCGCCTTATCGG
>NZ_BDHE01000479.1:0-42390 GCF_054786175.1 Treponema sp. R8-4-B8 | reverse complement strand
ACGGGAAGTTTGTCGCGTAAAAGAGCAAGCCCGCGAAGATGGGCGTCTGTTTGCAAATTTTCAGCCACAAGATAACCTGTAACGACACGGGAGGGAATACCCGCCAATCTTCCAAGAAGGGCTAGAGTGTTGGAAAACTCCACGCAATCCCCTTCATTGGAATCTGTAATAAAATCTTTTAACGAGGCAATGGAATGATCATCGTCGGGATTAAGATTGTACTGATACTTTGAGAAACTGACCAGTAAAGCGATAATATTTTCCAGCAGTTCATTGCCGCCTTCGCCCTTTACAGGTTGATCATTTTCAGTCTGATTGGAAAATATTGAATTTAAATACTGATCGCCGCTAATAATTTCATTTCTGTCAGACTGCCACATTAACCATGCGTTATGCAAATATTCTTCAAATAGTTTTTTATCGTCTTCATCAAGCGGAATTTCAAGATAAGTAGCAAGAGCGGATTTTTCAAGCGCGGTAAAAGGGCGTGATTTTTTGTGAACAAGCAGAAGAGGATCGCGAAAATGCGTATTTGACACCACCTGATGAATGTAGCGAAGAGGGCCGGTGTCATCGCTTAAAATTACAGGATCAATAGTTATTGGACGGTACGGCAGATATTTTTGATGCAGAGTTGAAAGCGAAAAAACTTCCTGCTTTTCCCTGCCAATGTCATGCTCCTGATCTTTACTGAACCATGTGACAAAAAAACGCTGATTCGCCAAATCATTTAACGGTTCATTTTGACTAACAAGAAACCCTTTAACTGGATCAAGCTGACCGCGGAACACGTTTCCCATGTAGACCGGCTCTCTATCGGACGCGACAATCATCACCATGTATTGTCGCCTTTCTCCCGCACCGTCTCCCCTGCCCGACCAATCATGTTCTGATAATCCGCGTAATTCTCCTTTGCCTTCGCCTTTCGGCCTGGTTCTTCTGCCCTTGCCTCTTTGCGGAAGACCGCGATCGCTATCGGACTGTGAAATTTTTTGCGGTATTCGTTCCGAAGTTAAATTTGTAATTACAGTATTGCGGACAAAATCGGCGGGCAAAACAAACAGCGTAACAATTAATACCGCCAACGCCGACAGAAAAAAAACAAGCCCTTCTTTCCATGATTTGACGCGGCTTTCAGGATACAGGCATAAATAAATAACCACATTGTGAAAAAGAAAAACTGCCGCAGTCCAAACCAATATGAATTGCGTCAGAGCGATACTCTGCCCGGCAATATCTTCTCCTGAGCGCGATAGGGACAGAAGACGCAAACCCACCCACGCTAAAAAGAAAGGCTCAATCGCGGCAATTTTTGCCAGCCTTGAAAAAATAGGCCCCCGGTTAAACAATAAATAAGTAAGCGTAAAACTTACAAGCCCAGCCGCGAAGGGGGCAAACGCGTTGAAATTAAATCCTCCCGCAGTTATTGAAAGCAGCATTAACAGCGAAGCGGAAAGAATCGCCCTTGTACGAAGTTTAATTTTATTATCGGGAATAAAAGCAAGCACGGCCATTAGCGGAATAATTAAAAACCACTGTACAATGCCGATACGGTCAAAAGAAACGGTAACTCCCGGATGAATCAGTATCAACGCGATTACGCTAAAGTAGAAAAATAACCTTAACCAAAATAAAAATGTTAAAGATTTTTTCATATTTTTATCTCCGCGTAAAACATTTCAATTTTTTCCGCTTGAATATTTAACGGCTTTACTTTCTGTTTCATAAACCAGCGTGAAGGAGGAAAAAAACCTTTTGAAACAAAATCTTGAATATGGAGTACTTCAAAATTATCTTCATTGGTTTTTGTTTTCTTTATCAACGAATCAGATAAATCCTTTGAGCTTGTTCGCTTTTTTTCAGCATAATTAGCGGTTGAATCTCCCGGTTGAGTTAAAAAAAGAGTTACAGGTCTTGGGTTACAGGAAAGGAGAAAAGAAGACAGCATAAGATCGCAGGCGGTAGAAAAAACGTACATGTCTCCCGCGCCGGATTGAAGCGCTGTTTCATTTTGCGGAGATACAAAGGATAGGCAGGCAAGCTCTTCAAAAAAAGCGTCAAGGTCATCCTGATCCTCTATTTCCCAATTTTTGCCCGCGCTGTGGACATCAAAAATAAAAGAAGAATTTTGCTCTAAAAGACTGCGAAGAAAATACGAAAGCCTAGCTTTAGAACGGTCTAAAAGCCACAACGATTGAAGGTTATTGTCCGCGTAACCGAAATTGCGAAAATGAACTTCTATACGGCTTACCTTTTCCTGATTATCAGTGGAAATTCGCGTTATAAGCGCGTCAATTTTATCCGAACTTTTCCAGTTAATGTCGCGCAACCGATCCCCCGGCGTATACTCCCTCTGGTAATAGCGCTCAACATCGGCGGAAGGTTTATTGCGCTGGTCTTCCGCTCCCGACTGCGCGTTAATGGCAATTTTTTTCCCAAAACAAGGAGCGCACCTTACATTCACAGTTGAATGTCTTATCTGCCCGCAGGGAAAAGCAAAAAAGCCAAAAATGTCGCGTAACTTACAAAAACCGTCCCCCTGAAAAACTCCAGACATTGGAAAATCAAACGGTATCTGCGCCGTCGTCTCTCCGCGCGGGATTGCCGTCTCAAGCGACAAATGGCAGCCCTTTTTTACTCCGGTAGCCCCGCCGGGAAAAAATTTCCCTCTGATATAAAAGTGCAGGCGGAAAAAAAGCGGGATAGCCGCGTCAAGACCGGTCACAGCCGTATGACTTTCAGTCATGCGCTGACGCTCATCGTCCGCCGCGTTAGCTGTCATTGGAAAAGGCGGCTTCCAACCCGGTTCCATCGATTTTAATTTGCGCGATTTCCACGCGCCAAAAAAGCCAAGAATTAGCAGAAAGAGCAACGCGAAAGAAGCAAGGACTATTTCATAAGAATTGCGGTTAAGAAGCGAGCGGATTAATCCGGCAATGGCGATAACAAGAACGGCTCCGCTGACAGGCGTAAATGGCCGGATAAGTGAAACCACGGCTAACCCCGTTTCGGCTCGACAGGGACTGTGTTTAATATGCTTTCCAACGGCGCTTCCGGCGGTATGGAAGGATCGCGGGTAATTATTCGGTGCGCCATTGAATGTATAAAAATTTCTTTAATTATATCGACTGGAACATAGTCCATACCGCGGCAAAGAGCGAGAGAACGCGCCAGCCGCGAGATGCGTACGCCCGCCCTCGGACTTGCAGGGCTTTCAATGTCGGGATGAACCCTTGTTTGACGGACGCAATTTACAAGGTAGGAAGTAACATCGGGGTGCATCTGCACGGTGTCCACCATTTTTTTCCAGCGGATTAAATCCGCGCTGTCTATGACGCTTGTAAAACTGTCCCACGCGTCAATCTTGCCGTGCCTGTTTATAATTTCAGTTTCATCTTCTTCGCTTGGATAGCCCAGAGAAAGGCGAATCATAAAACGGTCAAGCTGCGGCGTAGGCAGGGGGAATAAATGAACGCCTTTTAAATTCATCGTAGCGATGATAAAAAACGGATCGGTCAATCTATACAATTTCCCTTCGATAGTCACGCTCTGTTCTTCCATCACCTGAAAAAAACTTCCCTGCGTTTTCGGCGTAAGCAAATTAATCTCGTCGCATAACACAAAATGCGCGAACACCGGCCCCTTGTTAAAAATCATCTCTCCCGTATGCCCGATGAAGCGGTTAAACCCAAGTATATCCTGCGGAAGAAGATCGACGGTACACTGGATACGGCTAAACCCTTCCATTTTAACATCGTCACTATTAGCGCCATTTTTTTTCGCGCCGCTTTTCGCCGCTGAATCCTCTGGCCGCCACTTGATAGACTGCGCCAACGCCCGCGCGAGGGAAGTTTTCCCCACCCCGTGCGAATCCGCCAGAATAACATGGCCGCCCGCTATTTGAGCGGCAATAATGTACTCCAATTTTTTCGCGTCTACAGATATTAACTGCTTGATGTGGTTTATCAATAGTTCGATTGATTCTTGTATTTTTGATTCCATGCCTAATAATAGCGTATATTGAAGGGAATGAAAAGATACAAGGAATTTTATTAATTCTGTAAAACCGTTTCAAGGGCGGATATTATTTTGGGCGTGTTCCAATTAATTGAACCGATAATCCGGGCGACTATAAGCCCCCGCCTGTCAATTATGTAGGTTGTGGGGATAGCCTGAACATTGTAATGGTAGCCTGTCGCGCTTTTTTCATCCAGAATTGCCGGAAAACTCAATTTATATTCGTTCATAAAGGCGGATACTTCGCTTCTTGAATCACCAAGGTTTATAGCAAGAATTTCAAATCCTTTGTCTTTCAATCTTTTATAAACCGCTTCCATTGAAGGCATCTCTGAACGGCATGGCCCGCACCAAGTCGCCCAAAAATTAAGAAAAATCACTTTGCCTTTAAACTGAGAAAGAGATATTTTTGTCCCGTCAAGAAGAGGCAAATTAAAATCTATCGGATCAATACCTTCGGACACAACTTGAATTTTGGTTCCTTCAAATGCCTTTATTACCGCGTCAGGAATCTTTTTATTTTGACCGTATGCGCCAACAGCCATAATACAAGCCATTATCAAAATAAATATGCTCTTTTTCATAAATTCTCCCTTAAATATATTATATCAAATAAAATGTTAATTTTCATTATTAATTATCATTTCTTTCTATTTCTTCCTCAGGCTGAATAAACTCGCCATTATCCGTATCATAAACAGTTGATTCCGCATAAGGGGTTTTGCCGGAAAGTTTTGCTTGCCATTTTGACGCTAATATATTAAATGTTTTATAATCTCCTTTAACAATCAAAATACCAATAACAATGAGCAATATTCCGCTGATACGCCGTATTAACGGAAGATAATTTCTTAATTTTGCTGAAACTTTAACAAATGAATTAAAAAAGAACGAGGCCAATAAAAACGGAAGCCCCAACCCGGCGGAATAAAAAACAAGATAAATAACGGCAAGCGGTATGCTTCTCTTATTTGTAGCTAACAGCAAAATGCCCGCCAGCACCGGCCCCACGCATGGTGTCCATCCCGCTCCAAACGCGCCGCCCGCCAAAAAAGCGCCAATAAAACCTTTTGGTTTATTTTTAAGATGGAATCTTTTTTCATAGTTTAATAAAGACAGAAAATCAAAAATGATATTCAACCCAAGTATAATAACGACAATACCGGAAATCAAATTAATATAGTTAAAGACCCCGCCAATTAAAATTATTGTTGAAGAAAAAATAACGCTTAAAACAACAAAAACAACAGTGAAGCCTAAAATAAAACTTACCGTTCTCGCGACAAGTCTGGGCCTATTATTGTCATCACCGGTCATTGGAGAGCCGCCAATAACACAAAGGTATGAAGGGATTAGCGGTAAAACGCAGGGAGATAAGAAGGACAGCACGCCGGCGCCAAAGGCTATAAATATTGACATGGTTTCAGGATTCATAATAATTTTTAATCCTGCTCGTTCTTTAATTTTTCCTGATACTCTAAAGCAAGACGAATCTGTTTTAGAACATAATCCTGTAAATGTTCATCAAGTTTTTTAAAATTGGCAATAACCTCTTCCAGTCTAAAATCACGTCCCTTTTCAAACATTTCCCCTTTTCCGGTTTTAAGCCAGTTCTCGTTTACACCGTAGGTGAAGCAGATCATTTTTAATGTCCGGTCTTGAATTGTGCGAGAATTATGTTCAAGAGCGCTTGCATGAGTTTGGCTTATTTTGAGACCTTCGGCAAATTTTTGTTGAGTTAACCCTAGAGTTTTACGGACTTCGCCTATTCTACGGCTTATCTTTACGTCGCTATCCAACGATAACTTCCTATATTTTACTACTATTCATACTATCAAATTTATGCTTTTTTGGACAGGCTTTTTATTTTCGGCACTTGACAAAATATTACATTGTAATATATTATATATTTCAATGGGTTATATAGAATGAAAGCTATTTCTGTTAAAAAACGAACAAAAGGAGCATCTAAAGATGAACAGGAAAAACTGGATATTTTAACCAGAGATTTTGAAAGACTCGAAGAAAACTGGAAGGAGTATATTTGGGAATTAACCCGAAAACTGGTTGATATTCATTGTGGGGGAGGATTTTCTGTTGAATTTAACGGAAATAATCTTGCGCATGGTGAAATTTCGGGAATTATCCGGCTTTAGCCGGTTTTGGGGCGTATGCCCGGAAAATAAAGTATTTGAGATAAGGAGGTCAAATTAGAGGATAGGTCCTATTTTACCTCGGGCCATAAAAGTCGCCTTGTGGTGATTTTATTTTTATAAGCTCCTAATGGGGCAACAGGAGAAATCGATGAAAAAGAAAAAACTTTTTGCGGGAATAATTAGCTTTTTGTTATTATTCGGATTTGTCGGTGTTGATTTTGCTCAAGCGCAATCGTCTCAAAGTCGTGATCCGCATCATCCATCAAACTCACCTAGAGATGAAAGTGAATACGATAGACGAATTCGGATACAGGAAGAGAACAATGCACGAGAGCGGCAACAACGGCAGCGTGAGGCCGAGCAACAGCGACAAGAAGCCGAAAGACAACGGAAACAACGTGAGGCTGAACAACAACGGCGGGAAGCAGAGGAAGCACAACGACAAGAAGCACAACGACAACGTGAAGCTGAGGCGCAACGGCAACGTGACCGTGAAGCTCTGGAATGGTTTTATAGCTTTACTCCTGATGAGTACAAGTAACGCATGGTGTTAAAGGCAACGTAAAATGTGCCTGTCACATTTGCAATGCCTCACACCAACCATGTGTCAGGCATTGTTTTCTGTCTGACACATGGTTTGAAAAAAGACTCAAGATGAAACAAAAATATTTTTTATTAATAGTACTTGTTTTAATTTGTACTGGTTGTGGTACATTGATTGAAGAAGCAATAGACACTTATAATTATGGTGGTGAGATATTCATCATCACTTTTATTAATAATAGCGATTACGATATATCTTTTAAAAAAAAGTGGTTTATGAAAGATTCTGTCTTAGAGAAAAGGTCTTATGATTGGAAAGGTCCAGTTCCAAGAGTAAAAGAAGTTAAAACTTATGGTAAATATAGAGAGGCTTCAGATTATGATTTTACTTATGATAAAACAAAAGTAGAAATCTACGACAGCCACAGTAATACTCACAACTACCTTGATTATGATCCTTATGGAAGGACAATAGCATTTGTTAATATAGAAGATGCTCGTCCTAATAATTATGGTTATAATAATTATAATTATGATAATTATAATGCTGATAATTATTCTGATATTGATAATTATTCTGAATTTGATAATGATAATCCTATTGATACAAGACTAACAACGCCGGGAGAAATATCCGATCTTGATGAGTTAAATTACGAGCAAAGCAATACAAACACAGGACAAACTAATACAAATACAAGACAAACCGTAAAAACAGTCTCAATACCGTTATATTTAACAGAAAATAGTTCACTAAGTCATAATACGATAACAGCGTATATAATGTCAAAAAACCCGTCAATGTCAAGACAAGATGTTGAAAGGCTTATCAATACATATATTTTGGAAGCGCAAAAAGAAAGTATAAACTACGAGATTGCCATTGCTCAAATGCTTTACGCGACCAAATTTCTTAAAAACAGAAAATTATTAGTTACCCATGATTACATGGGACTTAATAATGGTAATAAATATAACAATATGACGGAAGGAGTTCGCGCGCATATCCGGTATTTAAAAGAAATGATTTCAAATCTTGATGAATCATTGACAACATGGGCGTCCAAAAACATTCAGTATACTAAAAATATTGTAATTATTCTTTATGAGTTAAACAATTATTCTATAAATTAGGAGGAGAAACATGCGCCGTATTTTGTTTGTAATTTGTTTTCTGTTAGTATCATTTTTTAGTTATGCGCAACAAGCGTTACCGGGAACAATAATCGGAAAAATTCCTGATAAAGAATCTGCAAAAACATTCCAAATTCAGGTAGGCGCGTTTAAACTGGATACAAATGTGAATAACACTTTTTTTAGGCTGCAGATTAACGCGCTAAATCCGGTAATTGAAAAAACAAATGAGTTTACAAAGGTAATGATAAGGGGAATTCCCGCAAACCAGGTGTTAAATTATCTGGCAATAGTCAAACAAGCGGGATTTAACGAAGTGATTATCCGTGAGGATGCTCCTAATATTCCCACTATTGAAGTTTCATTGTCTGATGAGTTTTTTAATTCTGAAATTGAATCTTTAATAAATTCCCTTTCAGACGAAGAATTCTTAACATTACTTTCGTTAATAGGAGAATATCCTGAAAAAGATATTTTAGATTTAATTACTTCTATAAACAACACCGCGTATACGGTGAAAAAATAAATTAAGAGGAGTTTTTTATGAGAAAGAGACAATTTACAGCCATGTTCGTGTTATTTTTAATCATGGTGGCAGTATTCGGCATGACAGTTGTTGGGTGTGAGGAAGACCCTGACACCAATCCCGGTGATCAGATACCGGCGGCTTACACTGGTTTTTACAATTACCCTACCGGCAGGCAGGATAACTCCGCGTTATTAACGGTAACCAATAATTATAATGCGCCAGTGCTGTTGTTCCATACGGATTTTACAGCGGATAGCGGGCCGAATAATTATATAGGAACTGTTGGAAATTTAAGCTCAATCAAGGTTAGATTGCCTGATGAAAAATTTTATACCATTGTCGCGGTTGATAAAGCAGACTTTGAAGAAAGGCGTTATCAAGCTTCTCAGTATAGCAGTCTCACGTATCATTCACGCACTCAGCCTTTCGATGTTAAGGTTAATTCCGGCCTAACAAGCGGCAGCCGGCAATGGGTTTTGAATAACAATACTAAATATTGGTGCAAAGTAGTTAAAGTCAGTAATCCGGCAACGGTCTATGCGGTGCTTGCCCCCGGAACAATTCGGGTAACCCTGCCTCTAAATATTGGTGATTATTATGACTATGAACCTATTTTCTTACAAGAAATAAAGTATCAGGGAAAAGTTATCACCTTGTCAGAATTTTCCGACCGCGCTTCAGGCGGTACTACCAATGTGGATACTAATCCTATTTATACATCTAACTTTCCGCTCACCCTCACATTTACAAACCTGAAACCAAATGTTCTGTTAATCAATAATAGCGGACAGACAGTGAGAATCTATAAAACAAAAGTTACACAGTTGACCAATGGAGCAATCGGCGCAGACTGGACAATCGGTTCCGGCTCCAGGGCATTGGTTACAGGTTTTGATGAAGGGGATAAGACTGATGACATCTATTTATGGGCCGTCTCCTGGACTGCCAATAATCAAGACGGCTTTAAACATGTCAGCCAGAGTGTAACGATGAATAAAAATAAAGTATATCAGATAACGGTTGGGGATGGGGCAAACACGATTACGGTTGAAGAAAAAGACGCATCTACAGTTTACGATACGAATTAACAGGTAAAAATAGCGGTTGTATCAATTATACAATCGCAACTTTTAATTTTGGCGTTTAATAATAACCTGCCTTGTCTTTATTGTCAGGACAGGTTTTTAAAATATTGAAGGGGTTATTGTGAAAAAAAACGGACGATTCTTTGTTCTTGATGTAATATGCTTTTTCTTTTTTTGTTTTTATATGCTTGCTTCCTGTGAAGATCCGGTAAGTGATAATGCCTCGTCAAAAGAAACTTTAATAGAGTTCAAAAATCTTGAACAGTTTCCGGTAACCATATACAGCGATTCTTTACGGAACAATGCATTTGCCGATGTTTCAGCTAACAGTACAAAAATAGTCCCTTCAAACATATCGTCAACAACGGCAACGGCTTTTTATCCTACTTTTAACCTTATTTATCCTGTTGGCACTCCTGTTATAAATACCATCACGATTCCATACAACGGGCCGTCTTTTGTGCATAATATTGAAGCGAATAAAACTACAACTGTACCCATTCCCAAACTGGAATCTATTTACGTCAATTCTTCATATTTATTGATAATAAATAAAAGTAATCATTCATTGGCGTTAAGCGAAGGCGGCCCCAATGAAAAAGCCCCTCTTAACGGCGGCTCAACCGTTATCAATTCTGGCGGGAATGCGGCGTACAGTGTTAATCCTGGCGCTGTTTCAGGTTATTCAGTGATGGTGAATACAACTACGCCTATCGCTTTTCCCGCTGACTTCACAGAATTCAGACGAGGAATAATCCATGTTATTACCTACAATGGAACGAACCTTGTCCTGACAGAAGAGAAGTCTGTGCTGCAAACCCTCTCACCCGAAACGCCAGCAAACGTCAGAGTGGAAGATGTATCGCTAAGCGGCGTACAAATTGCTTGGGATGCCGTTTACGGCGCGACTGCGTACCAAGTGTACCGCGCGGCAGGTTCGGCATCAACTTCATACAGCAAGGTTGCAAATGTCGCTACGCTATCATGGACTAATATCGGCCTTGCCGCAGGGCAAATTTATTATTATAAAGTAAGCGCGGTAAGCAGCGCATACAAGGCAAGCGCCATGTCCGCCGTTGTTTCTGCCGTTATGCCTCCTGCCAATGTGCGGGTAACTGCCGCGTCAACTTCCAGTGTCGTGCTTGCGTGGGACGCTTTCAGCGGGGCAAGCGGGTATATCGTATACCGTTCCGATAGCGAAGGCGGGGAATATGCGATAATAAATCCGTTGATAAATGGCACAACGTTTACCGATGCCGCTGTCAGCGCGTTTACAACTTATTACTACAAGGTCAGCGCAATTATTGGCGGCGTTGAAGGTTTGCAGTCAAATGTTATTTCCGCAAGTACTGGAATTAACATTTCTGGCGGTAGTCTTGCAGTAAAACTCGCATGGTTGCAAAGTAACGCGTTAAGCAACAATTTGTACTTCATTGACATTGATGCCGATGAAAGCATCGGCCCGCAGAGCCTGTCCTACAGCGGTAAGAGCGGCATTACAATAACTATGAATGGCGGCGGGGCAATGAAGACTGTAAGCCTTTCATCTAATGGCGCTCTGTTTACCGTTGGTTCAGGCGTTACCTTGACGCTTAATAACAACATTACCCTTAAAGGCATGAATAATAATACTAGCCCACTGGTGTTTGTAAACAGCGGCGGAAACTTTATCCTCAATGGCGGGAAAATTTCTGGTAACACCTTTACCGCATCTTCCGGCGACAGCCACGGCGGCGGGGTGTATGTGAACGGAGGAACCTTTACTATGAACAGTGGGGTCGTCTCTGGCAATACCGCAGTTAACGGCGGTGGCGTGTTTAACAGCGGAACCTTTACCATGAACGGCGGCGCCATATCAGGCAACGCCGGTTCCACATCCGGCAGCGACGCCTCCCACGGCGGCGGAGTGTTTGTGAACGGTGGAACTTTCACCATGAGCGGCGGCGCCATTTCCGGCAATATAGCCGCAAACGGCGGTGGGGTGTTTAACGGCGGAACCTTTATCCTAAGCGGTGGAGAAATCTCCGGCAATACTATTTCCTCATCCTCCGGCAACATCCACGGCGGCGGGGTGTTTACCCGAGGAACATTTACCATGAGCGGCGGCGCCATCTCAGGCAACACCGGTTCCCGATCCGGCAGCGACTCCTCCTACGGCGGCGGGGTGTTTGTGAACGGCGGAACTTTCACCATGAATAACGGCGCTGTTTCCGGCAATACCGTTTCCTCACTTTCCGGTCACGGCGCAGGCGGCGGGGTATATTTGCAAGGCGGAACCTTTACCATGAACGGCGGGGCCGTTTCCGGCAATGCCGTCCCAATTTCAGGCGGCGCCTTCGGCGGCGGGATCTGCGTGCGTGGCGGAACCTTCACCATGAACGACGGCGATATTTACGGCAATAGCGTCTCCCCTGCCCCCAAGGGTTCCGCGCGAGGTGGCGGCGTGGATGTGGAAACTGGAAACTTTATTAAAACTGGCGGAACTATTTACGGTTATACCTCAGGCGATGCCAATAGTAACACGGTACAGGGCAACCGAAGCGGTACAGTAGTGAGCAACTGCGGTCACGCGGTGTACGCTTATATCAACGCAAGCAGCGCTAAGCGCAAAGAAACCACCGCCGGGACATGGGTGAGCCTGTCGTTTAATTACAACAATGGTTCGCCTGTTTTTAGCGGGAGATGGGATTATTAGCCGACGGCGCAACCGTAGCCGCAGGCAGAATAACGGATACAGGGCTGGATTGCAGCTTTAGTATACACATTCGTTGAATGTGATAATTTTATGCGGTTACCCATATTGATAGGGTAACAAACAGAGGAGTTTTTCAATGAAGAAGAAAATTTTGGTTGTAGGCTTGATTGGCTTACTGTTTGCGGGCGGACTTGTTTTAGCGGGGTGCAATACTGCATGTCCTCGTTACAGTAGTGACTGTTCGGTTTCTATTGATTCCACAGGACACATTTATGATGGTTACGCATACTGCGATAATAATGATTGTGCCGTAAGTGACGCAAGGAACAATAATACATACGGTAAACATACTTGTGACTGCCATTAAAAGTTATAATACGGTGATTAATAATGTTTCAAAAACGGTTCGTTTGAACTGTTAAATCAATCTCTCCGCACTGACGAAGGCAGAAAAATATGGCGTTGGGTTAGAGCCAGATAAAATAGGGAGTAACCGCCGATAAGCGGTTACTTCCGTTATTTTAGTATGCAGGAATATTGTGAATAAGCTATTAACTTTAAAGGAAATTGAACAATATACTCAGGCTATCAATTTGAAGCCAAATGACGAAACAGCATATTATTTTCGCGTCAAATCTCTGGGGTTTGTATGATATGCACGGAAATGTATGGGAATGGTGTTGGGATTGGTTTGGAAATTACCCAAGAGAACGGACAACCGCCTCGGAAGCGGCAGAGGCGGCTTTTTCGGTGTAGGATTTGATAAACTCTGACAGCTCATAATTTTGCCTGTGATAAGCCCTTGAAAGTCCGATATTTTTTCAAGTTTTCACCAAAAATGGCTCTTAAATCGCTTTCAGTCATGGAAAATACTAGCTAATATATTGACAAAACTACAAGCATCTATTAGTTTATTATATACAACTATAAGCGGTTATAGTTTTTAAAATTATTAAGGATTATTTAAGGTTAAATGAGTTTTTATAGGAGGTTATGCGCCATATTTTTGAAATTGATCGGAAAAATGACGTAAATACGTTTTGGAAATTATTATGGCTAATAAGGTGTATATCTTCGGTTACGGTGATATTGGAAACAATATCGCTGCAAATAAAAACAATGATTTTGATATCCTTGGCTTTTTGGACAATAATTCAAAATTGTGGAACAAAAAATTGGCAACAGGATTGACGGTATATAATCCTGAAAAAATATTAGAAGGAAATTTTGATGCCGTTATTGTGGCATCTACTGGAGGATTCAAGGAAATTCCTGAACAATTAATGAAAATGGGAGTCAGCCGTGATAAAATAATCCTTGATTACGCTCTCATCCCAACAAAAGGGCGGATTACATTTCTTGAAAAACTCGGTGAAATGTTTGCTGAGAAAAATATTGAAGGTGCTGTAGCCGAAGGCGGAGTTTACCGTGGCAATTTTTCCTGTGAGATTAACCGTGTTTTTCCAGATAAAAAATTATATCTTTTTGATACATTTGAGGGATTTGATGAAAGGGATATGGAAAAAGAAGAAAAAAATAGGTTTTCGGAAAGCAGGGAACAAAATCATTTTATGGAAACCAGCGTGGAATTGGTGATAAAAAAATTACCATATCCTGAAAAAGCAATCATTAAAAAAGGGTATTTTCCTGAAACAGCAACCGGATTGGAAGATTTTTTTTGTTTTGTTAATCTTGATTTTGATTTATATCAGCCGATACTAGCGGGATTGGAATATTTTTATCCGAGGATGGTTAAAGGCGGTATAATTGTAGTTCATGATTATTTCAGTGAAGCATATAAAGGTGTAAAACAGGCAATTAATGAATTTGATAAAAAAGCAGATGGAATAAAATTATTTCCAATAGGTGATGGAATAAGTGTAGGAATATATTGTTAGAATATAGCAGAAATACAGCAAATAATAAAATAATAACAACCTCCCTTCTCTCCCCTTTGTGATCTTTGTCCCTTCGTGTTCTTCGTGTGAGGTCTTCTCGAATAAAATCTAAATCACCTTCACCAACAAATAATAATCCGCCAACATAGTTGATTTAACATGACATCGGTATAATACTGTAATTATGAGCCGTCTGTCGTTCAAGACTTTCTGCATAGAATTATATGCGGATCGCAAATCCATGCCGAGCAATGAGGTATACACTCTCTTTGAAAACAACGGCATACTAAAAATGCTTGATGAGGATTACGAACTGCTACATGGGCATGGATTTGATTATGTAATTAGCGACATTGACCAAATAGTTGTATGTCTTTTCGCTGTTCTGCGATGAAATGGCATCGCTCTCTGTCGTACCACAATAAAAACTAAAAGCATTAGGACGAGGATGGAAGTGAAAAGGTGCGGGGGCCTACCCAAAGATTTCACACAAAGAACACAAAGTAAGAGAAGGACACGAAGAAGAATTAAAGGTTTTTGTCCGTAATCTTATCGTGAAGTCCCACGCTAAACTTTCGGACAAAAACCCCTTTTCCCCCTTTGTGTTCTTTGCGCACTGACGGCGGCCTAAAGACCGCCTTGCTTTTATTTCAGACAGCGGCATTTATTGGTGCTACGCTGTGCGGCATTATTGATCTACACGGCTCGCCGTGCGTTTATTGAGCGTCTTCGTGATCTTCGTGTGATGTCTTCTCGAATAATCTTCTCGAATAAAATCTAAATCACCATTACCAACGAAGAATAATCCGCTAACAAAGAATCACCTGTTATAAGGCGCATTGGAAAAGTGAGAGCTTGCGCCAGCAGCATATGGTCAAACGGGTCTTTATGAATATTAGGCAATTCTAAATATGCATTAAGGCAATCGCCGGTCAGGGGCAGTTCAATAAAATTGTGTTTTTTGGCATTGGCATAGAGTTCTTTTATATTAATGTTCAGTTTGCCGCTTTTTATTTTAATTGCAATCTCCCATAAAGAGACCGGACTAAAAAATATATCTGTTACTTCAGATCCGATTAATTCTTTTATTGAATCAATTCGGTCGGAACCCCAAAAATACCACAATAAAATATTGGTATCCATTAGAAATCTATTCATTTTTTTTCAAACTCCTCAAAACCTTTCATGTTGTAAAATAACTCGATTATATCATCTGGCAACGGAGCATCCCAGCCTTCAGGGAGTTCCATTTTTCCTTTCATGCAGCCAAAAGCCTGTTTCCGCAGTTCTGCCCGCATTTTTGCGGAATCGACCGCCGTAATAATCGCTTCCGGTTTGCCATAGGCTCCAATATAGATGGTTTCACCTGCCGCCGCCCGTTTCACCAGTTTGGACAAGTTTGATTTCGCCTCATGAATGGGGATTGTTTTTATCTCAGCCATTGTATTGCTCATACCATAAACTTAGCCTAGACCGGGCTAAATGTCAAGAGAATTATACCAACAGTTGCATATTTTTGTAGTGTCATCATATAACTTGACACTTTTCTTATTTCCAATTATATATTTATACAACATATCTAACCGGGGTGGTTGCCTGTTTTGGTTTGAACCAAAACACAATGCCTGAGATTAAACCCGTTGAACCTGATCCGGATAATGCCGGCGTAGGGAACAATCGAACCTATAGGTTCATAAAACAAAGGTTTACAAAACCATGGTTGCAGGCCTTTGTTCCAAATTGCATGGGTAACACTCAAATCCGGTTTGTATGAAATATTTTAGGAGTGTACTATGAAGAAAAAAAACAGAACCGGAAGAATCATTGCGGCACGTTATGCGCTGCACATTGTACTTTGCATGACGTTTGCCGTCTTGCTATTGGCGGGGCTTGCAACTTGTAAAAAAGAAAAAAGCGCCGAGCTTGTAATCTGGACTTATGACTCTTTCAACTCGGAGTGGGGGCCAGGCCCCGACGTTTCAAAGGTTTTTGAGGAAAAAACCGGAGTAAAAATTACATGGGTAAGCCACGGCGACGCGGGGGAAATTGTTTCAAGACTGATACAGGAGGGAAATGGTTCTAACGCTGACATAGTTTTGGGGTTTGATCAAAATCTTGCCCCGCGCGTATTAAATTCGGGGCTACTTGAGGCGTACCGTCCAAAAGGAGCCGAAAAAATTTTAAAAGAGCTTGTTTTAGATACTGATTTTCGCATAACGCCATTTGATTACAGTTACTTCGCCATTGTCTATGACTCTCAGGCGGTTGAACCCCCGCATTCTCTTGAAGACTTAACGTCCCCGCAATACAAACAGAAACTTATCCTTATTGATCCGCGCACATCATCGCCGGGGCTTGGCTTCTTCGCGTGGGTAAAGGAGATTTACGGCGCGGGCTGGAAGGATTACTGGCGGCGGCTTCAACCTTCAATACTGACTATCGCCGACGGGTGGAGTACCGCTTACGGTCTTTTTACAAGCGGAGAAGCGCCGATGGTTCTCTCGTACACCACAAGCCCCGGATACCATCTTGAGTATGAAGAGACTGAACGCTACCAGGCCGCTATTTTTACAGACGGCCACGCGATGCAAATTGAAGCCGCAGGGCTTTTGAAGAGCGCGAAAAACAAGGACAACGCAAAGGCGTTTCTTGATTTTATGATAAGCCCGGATTTTCAAAATATCATTCCGTTAACAAATTGGATGTACACGGTAATTGATCTTCCGCTGCCTGATTCTTTCAGGATAAATCCTAAGAGCGATAAGCCTCTTTTGCCCGGCCCTGTTTCCGAGGCTGAGCTTAACGAATGGGCGGCGCTGATGGCAAGCGGCGGACAAAATTAATGACAAAGAAAACTGCCGTCTGTCTTCTGGCTCTTCCGCCTGTACTGGCGGCGGCTTTTTCTTTCATTTTTCCGTATGCCGCAAGTTTCGCGCCGGCGATTCGCGGACTTGTTCTTAGTCTAAAAACTTTTAACGCAGGCAGGGAAATATCCGTCTTAGGAAACACGACTCTCCTCAGCATAACCCTGTTTACTTTTAAGCAGGCTTTTTTAAGCGTGCTTGTTTCGCTGGCTCTGGGCCTTCCCGGCGCATGGTTCATAGGGAACAGCCGTTCCCGTTTTACGCCGTTTCTAAGAACACTGACGGCGATCCCTTTTGCCATGCCGTCAATTTTAGTGGTATTGGGCTTCGTGCTTTTTTTCGGGAACTCAGGCTGGGTAAACCGTCTCTATACGGCTTTGCCTGTCTCAGGCGCGCAACCGTTAAGGATACTCTACAAACCGTTAGCTGTCATTCTTGCCCACGGTTTCTTTAACTTTCCGATTGTGATACGCCTTGCGGGGGACGGAATCGCAAGGGCGCGGCGAGCCTATGCTCCCGCGGCGGCAAGCCTTGGCGCATCTCCTTTAAAAACCATTCTAACTGTGATTTTGCCGCTTACCGTTCCCAGTATTTTAGCCGCGAGTTTTTTGGTGTTTATGTACTGCTTCACAAGTTTCGCGGTAGTGCTTGTGTTGGGAGGCGGACCGGCTACCACTACTCTCGCGGTAGAAATATACCGTTATGCGCGGATTTTTTTAAATTACGGCAACGCGGGATTTCTCGCGTTAATCGAAACCCTAATCGCAGTCTGCGTTTTTCTGACTTATGTTTTTGTCGGGAAAAAATCAATGTCAATAAAAACAAATATTCTTGAATACGCCGAAACGGGAAAAAAATCTGCCACTTCATGGATTGTCATGATCGCCTACTTTATCATTATCGCTTTTTTTGTTCTTGGCCCTCTTCTTTCCATTCCGCTGGAATCTTTTTTATACAGATCTTCCCGCGCGACAGCGCAAGCCTTTAGCATCCGTTGGTGGAGTAATCTTGGCGACACCTGCCTTCCCGCGCTTGGCCGCTCGCTGATACTGGCTTTCTCATCCGCTACAACCGCCTGCGTCCTCGCTATCTTCGCGGCGGGCGCGGTAAAACTCCTTGAAACAAACAACAGAGAAACTTCCCTTGCGTCAAACCTTATCCGTTTCTTTGCCGCCGCTCCAGTAATATCATCGGGCATTGTTTTAGGATTGGGCTGGATCATTCTATATGGAAGAAACTTTTCACGCTCTCCTATCGCGCTTATAATACTTCACAGCGTCAGCGCGATGCCATTCGCTTTTAATTTTATTTCCGAAGGTTTCCGCTCGCTTCCCGCCAACACGCTGAACGCGGCGGCGGTCTTGGGCGCTGATCCTCTGCGCGGGCTTTTAACAACCGCGTTGCCCCTTTCGTTGTCGCGCGCGCGTTCAGCGTGGGGTTTCGCCGCTGCGCTCAGTCTTGGGGAACTAAACGCGGTAATGATGCTTGGCATGGAAGGATGGGAAACTTTGCCCCTGTATATCTACCGCGCCGTGGCAGCCTACCGTTATGGAACAGCCTGCGCCGCGGGAACTCTGCTGATACTTTGTTGCGCCGCCTGTTTTCTGCTCTCAGAGACAGGGAGGGAAAAATATGCTTGAAGTTAAAGCGTTAAAAAAATCCTACGGGGACTTTTCCATATCGCTTGATTTATCCGTTGACGCGGGGGAAACGCTCGCGCTTGTCGGCCCTTCAGGTTGCGGCAAGACTACGACGCTTAACCTTATCGCGGGTATTATTGAGCCTGAATCGGGGAGCGTGATAATTGACGGCGAGGACATTACCCGCCTGCCCGCGTGGAAGCGAAATATTTCCGTAGTTTTTCAGGACTTGGCTCTGTTCCCCCACCTTGACGTTGGCGGAAATATCGCCTATGGCCTCTTTATAAGAGGAGTCCCCAAAAAAGAACGCCGCCTTATTGTCGAGCAAACCCTTGAAATTGTCCGTCTTCAAGGCTATACGGCGCGGCGCATCGACACCCTCTCAGGCGGAGAGCGCCAGCGTGTCGCCATCGCCCGCGCCCTTGCCTCAAGCCCCCGCCTGCTTTTACTGGACGAACCTTTTTCAAGTTTAGACGCGCCCCTGCGAAAAGACCTCCGCAGTGATTTTCTTGAAATTCGCTCCCATTCAAAAGCCCCCTGCGTTTTTATCACCCATGACCGCGAAGAGGCATTGATGCTGGGAGACAAAATCGCTCTTATGACTGACGGACACATCGTAGAAACCGCCGAAGGAAAGGAATTGCTCTCCGCGCCAAAGACTGAGTTTGCAAGACAGTTTTTTAAGGTTTAATCGAAAATATTTCTCACAAAGAACACAAAGGAAGAGGAGATCAAGAGGGGAACCTTCGACCTTCGGTCTCGGTTGAGGTTCACAAAGAAGAGGGAAAAAGGGGTTTCTGTCCGAAGGCTATGCGTAGGCTTCACGATAAGATAACGGACATAAACCCCTATCCCCCTTTGTGATCTTTGTCCCTTTGTGATCTTTGTGTGAGGTCTTTCGATTTGATCCGTATCCATTTATTGTTTTTTTTGTTATAATAATGTATGGACTCAAAAAGAAAAATTATCAATCTGTGTCTTATCACCCTGCTGTTTATAGCCCCGCTCTGGGCGGAGCCTATTCCCGGTGATGAAGAAACCGTCAGTAATGAAGCACTCTCTCCTGATGAAGAGACTCCCCATGATAAAGACTCTCCCTTAAGCGATGAGTTTGTCTATGATGATGATTTAGACGATTCATATATTTTTGAAGCGCCCACGCTCGTCTTTCAAGTTCCCTCCTTTGAGACTCGCTCTTTTGATGAAATTTTCCCAAACTTTTCGAGAAGCCAAAAAAGATTCGTAATGAGCACGGGGCTGAGATTCGCTTTCGAGAAAAACGAGTCTCCGACATTAGTGCCGGATCCGAATTCGGGGGTTAATCTCTTCAATAAAGTCATGTCAAAAAAACCTTCCCATATTATCGAGGCTCTTGTGGTAGTGCCG
Organism: Treponema sp. R8-4-B8; assembly: GCF_054786175.1. Lineage (NCBI taxonomy): Bacteria > Pseudomonadati > Spirochaetota > Spirochaetia > Treponematales > Treponemataceae > Treponema > Treponema sp. R8-4-B8. Next base: position 22,443 of record NZ_BDHE01000479.1, on the reverse strand, counting down.
TATAACAAAAGAGAACTTGATATGCTGGATGTTTACAACGCGTTAGGAAGAATTAAAAACATACAAAACCAAGTGATTGTCGTGAGGGAAAAAGAATATAAACTTTTTACTGATACAACCCGTCTTGAAAGCGCCCAAGTAAGAAAACCAATTCCCGATCCTCCGCCAGCGGATACGCTTCCTTATTCAGAAACAATGTATCTCCGTTTAGTAGACTATTCTATGGGAGACTTTTATCTTAGGGGAGAAATAACGGTAAGCCTGTACGGAATTACCTATAATTTGACTAATTTTAGAGACGTTTCTTATTCAATCTTTAGAATTATGAAAGCGGAAAAATTTATCGCGATAGTTTATCTTGAACCTATAAAAGAGGGTATTCTTATCTATAGCATGTCTGGACTTTATATACCCAACTTTGTCGCAAATAGAATAAATCTTACTTCAAGCATGAATTATAGAATAACCGTTCTTATAAATTGGATTACCGAAGGCCTAAGAAGAGTAGAGGAAGATGAAAGCCAAAACCACCACTTTTTCCAAATGCGTAAAGAATGATTATCCGCGCTCATAAACTGTTCCTTCGGACTAACAGCAAAACTTGACGGCATAGGCACCTTGTAGATAATTCATTTCTCCTATAACATATATACATGGCTATTTTAACACTTTTACTGCGTATGACCGGCGGGCTCTGCATGTTCCTGTTTGGCATGAAAATGATGAGCGACGGGCTTCAAAAAAGCGCCGGCGAGCGTATGCGTAAAACGTTGAATTTCATGACCGGCAACCGTTTTATCGGAGTGCTGACCGGTTTTGCGGTTACAGCGATTATTCAGTCCTCATCGGCGTTTACCGTCATTGTAATATCCTTTGTAAACGCGGGTCTTTTAACCCTTACCCAGTTTATTGGAGTACTATTCGGGACAAATATCGGTACCACTGTAACAGGATGGATAATTTCACTTGTAGGGTTTAAACTAAGCATCGACAGTCTGGCTTTGCCTGCGATAGGCATTGGTTTTATTCTTAGCGTAATAAAATGGAAATACAAACATATCGGCGATTTGCTTGTCGGGTTTGGTTTCTTGTTTCTTGGCCTTTATTTTCTTTCCGACGGAATAGCCAATTCAAATGATATTTTCGATTTTACAAAAATCGGGGCCATCAGAGACAACAGAGTCACCGCGATATTAATCGGCGTGGGCGTGGGATTGGTACTGACGATTATCATTAACTCATCCTCCGCGGCGGTAACATTGATAATGACTCTTGCATTTCAAGATGTCATAACTTATGAGATGGCCGCCGGTATGGTGTTGGGTTCCAATGTAGGGACTACCATTAACGCGGTTCTTGCAGGTCTCGCGGGAAATACTGAATCAAAACGCGCCGCTCTTGCCCATGTTTTGTTTAACGCATTAGGGCTTATCTGGGCGCTTCCGTTATTAATCCCTCTGCTTAATCTGGTTGATTTTATTTTTCCTGGAGACCCAATGGCCGCTGGTCCCGGCAACACTTCAATACCTGTTCATTTGGCGGGACTTCATACTTTATTTAACGTAATAAATACTATTATCTTTTTGCCCTTTGTAAACCATTACGCAAAATTGATCTCTTTAATTATTCCCGACAAGAAACAAGAAGAAAAAAGCGAACATTACAAATTCGCGTATCTGTCCGCGGGCAATACCGATTCTCCTGAACTCAATATCCTTCGCGCGGAAAAAGAAATCAGCGACATGGCGGGAATTGTTTCGTTTATGTATTCCCGCTTTTGCTCAGTGTTGCGCGGTTTGTATGAAGATGGCAGCAATGACAAAGAGAATACGGTTGAATTATGCGCGGAACTGTTAAAAAAAGAGAATTACATTGATGAAATGCGTGAAATACTCAGCAGCTTTTTAATTGAATGTTCCCGCGTAAAACTAAATCCAAAAACCGAAGCCCGCATTTCATACCTTATGCAGGTCATTTCAATGCTTGAATCAATGAGCGATGAATGTTACAGTATCAGCCGCTTGCTGGAGAAAGGCATTGGCAAGAATTACCTGTTAAAAGACAAGGAAATGGACGAGCTTATCCCTTATGTCGGACAAGTTGAAGAATTTTTAAACTTGCTTAAAATCCAGCTTGGGCGTAACCCGTCGTCGGAATATAAACAACGCGCCATTGAAATGGAAGAAAAAATTGACAGAGACCGCAAGAAATTGCAAAAACTCGGGCGCAAGCGCATTGAGGCTGGCGGCAACGTAAAAGCAGAATTGCTTTTTATTGATTTAGTCCGCAGAATAGAAAAGCTTGGGGATTACTGTTTTGAGATTTCAGAAGAAAATACGTTAAAAAAATGGATTAACAATATTATTAATAAAAAGTGATATGTGAACATCTAAAAACTGAAGTTTTTAGATGTTCACTCAAGCTCCCATCGCCCTTATCAGTTCTCTGGGTTTGCTTCCGTGCGCGGGGCCGACTACCCCATTATGCTCCATCTCATCAACAATTCTCGCGGCGCGGTTAAAGCCGATCTTCAGTCTGCGTTGAATGTAGCTGGCGCTTGCCTTGCCTTGCTGATAAACTATTTCCAGCGCCTTTTCGTATAACGGATCATCGCCGTCAGAAAACAGGGAAGCGCCAGCCTCTTCCTCTTCTTCTTCATAGAAAATTTCATCGTCTATGTATTCCGGCTCTCCGAATGATTTTACATATTCAACAACCGCTTCAACTTCTTCTTCGGAAATAAACGCTCCCTGCATACGGATTGGGAAAGGATCGACAACTCCCGAATAAAGCATATCGCCCTTGCCTAAAAGTTTTTCAGCCCCAATCATGTCAATTATAATGCGGCTGTCCGTCTTACTCGCTACCATGAACGCGATACGGCTTGGAATGTTTGCCTTGATAAGCCCCGTAATTACGTCGATTGAAGGGCGCTGCGTCGCAAGCACAAGATGAATCCCTACCGCGCGGCTCATCGCGGCAAGCCTCGCTACCGTGGACTCAAGTTCTTTTCCTGTAGTCGTCATTAAATCAGCGTATTCGTCAATTACCACTACGATATAGGGCATGTGTTCCTGAGCGATATTTTTCTCTTTTACGCGTTTATTGTAACTGCGGATATCGCGCACTCCCATCGAATCAAGGCAGGCGTAACGCCTTTCCATTTCGTAAATACAGTACTGAAGCGCCTGAAACGCTTTTTTTGAATCAGTAATTACCGGCGTCAACAAATGGGGGATGTCATTGTACAATTTCAATTCAACAATTTTCGGGTCAATAAGCAAAAGTCTGCACTCCGCCGGATGAAGCTGGTATAAAATAGAAAGTATTATCGCGTTCACGCAGACTGACTTTCCCGAACCGGTAGCGCCCGCGATTAAAAGGTGCGGCATCTGAACAAGGTCAACAGTCTGCGCCTCTCCCGCGATGTCTTTTCCCATAACGACTGGGATTTCCATTTTTTTATCGGTACGTTGAAGCTCGCCCTCGATAATTTCTTTAAAAGAGACAATGTTACGTTTGGCGTTTGGAACTTCGATACCTACGGCGTGCTTTCCGGGAATCGGGGCGACAATGCGCACGGAGGCGGCGGCAAGGCGCAGGGCGATGTTGTCCTGTAAGCCGACAATTTTTGAAAGCTTTACTCCCGGAGCGGGAAGTATCTCGAACATGGTTATTACGGGCCCTTTTCTTATGCCCGTAACTTCAGCCTGAATATTAAATTCGTTAAGAGTTTCTTTTAACGCGATAGCCGCGTCCCGCGTGGCCTGATCAATAATCCAATATTCGCCGTCCGGGTATTCGTTAAGTATATCCACGGGAACCATGTATTTTTTATGACGAAGATTATTTAACTGTTTGCCTTTATTGCGTACCTGTTCCGCATGAACAGCCGCTGCGGCTTCCGCCTCTTCCAGCGCGCGCGTTACGGCATCGACATCGTCATTATCAGTTTCAATTTCCTCATCAATGTCTGCTTCTTCAATTTCTTCTATATTATCAGTATTCTCATCCGCTTTTATAATTTCTGTTTGAGCGTCAGTTTGAGGTGTCTGTATATTATCTTCAAAAGAGATCACAGGGTACAAATTCTCCGTGGGGTAAACAACGGCGTTTTCATTTACATTAACGTTTTCTGTCTCCGCTGGCGGCGGAAGCAAATTCACGCGGCGGAGCGTCTTTTTTTCTTTAAAGAAAAGCATGCTTCTCAGTATCTGTAAAACCAGCACTTCAATTACGGTAATAGTAATAATAAAAAGACTAAAACCTGTTTTTCCCAAAAAATATAAAAACGATGACTGCGTGGAACGGAGCTCAAAATCGCGGATAAACACATAACCGATGGTAAGAGTTAAAAACGGAATAATCGCCCCGCTTAAAATAAATACCCTGTCAGGCCGCCATTTCTGATCGGCCAAAATAAAAGCGGCGTAAAAAAAGTACAGCGGGATAAGCATTGAAAGTATCCCAAAAGATCGGGCAAAGAATCTTCCCGGCACAATGGGGAAAAAATGAAGCCCAAACAATGCCGAAACAAGCGAAAAACCGAGCCAAATGCCGCAAAATCCCAAAAAAACCGCCGATAAAACGGCTATTGTACGGAATTTAAAGTACCCATCCGCGGAAAATTTTTCTTTAAAATCAGAGAAGAACTTCAATGTATATGCCTCTGATTCATTTTCGGCTTAATTTTGGGGATTTTTTAGAAGAACCTCACACGAAGAGCACAAAGGAAATAATGTGTATACATTTAATCGCTTTCCTGTGCAGTCAGGGCAGGCTGTGCAGAATAGTGGTGAGCGTATACTAATTGGAATATTGGCAGACGAATAGTAGAGCAGGAACAGCAGGGAAAAGAACGGGCAAATTACGGAGATCAGCTAATTGTAAATTTATCTCGTTATCTAAATGATACATTTGGCAGAGGCTTTTCAGAGGCAAATCTAAAGAATTTTAGGCAATTCTACCTTACATGGTCAAATGACTCAATTCGCTACACACTGTGTAGCGAATTGAGTTGGTCACACATCAGACTTATTATGCGTCTTGATACTGAAAAAGCTCGTAAATATTACCTTAATGAGGCACGATCGCAGGGATGGAGTGTCCGGGTTTTGGAGCGGAATATCCATACGAATTATTTTGAAAGGCTTATTTCTTCGCAAAACGCTGTTTCCACAGCAGATGAACAAGATAACAAGGTTTTAACTGAAAACTTTATAAAAGACCCTTATGTCCTTGAATTTCTTGATTTACCTGAAAATCCCACTCCGAAAGAAACCAGTCTTGAATCGGCAATTATCAGTCATTTACAGGATTTTCTGCTTGAAATGGGCAAGGGTTTTTCTTTCGTTGGCAGGCAATTCCGTATAAGTACAGAAACAGCGCATTTCTACATTGATCTTGTTTTTTACAATTATTTACTAAAATGTTTTGTAGTCATTGATTTGAAAACTAAAAAACTGACTCATCAAGACATCGGACAAATGGATATGTATGTAAGGATGTTCGATAATTTGAAACGCGGCGAAGATGATAACCCTACTATCGGAGTTATTTTATGCGCGGAAAAAGATGAAACTATAGCAAAGTATTCCGTATTATCAGAGAATGACCAATTATTTGCGTCTAAGTACAAATTAATTCTTCCTACAGAAGAAGAATTAACCGCAGAACTTGATAGGAATGTGCGCTATCTGCGCGAAACACGGGATGATTTATAGGTGTCGTGATAAATAACTTTCCTAAAAAGTGTTGCATACCTCCTTCTGACCGCGGCGCGGACGGGGCTGTCCAAGAAGTAAGAAAATAACCACGGAGTACACAGAGAACACGGAGGAAGAAAAGATTTTCGTACCAAAACTTCGTGTCCTCCGTGGTTAAAATTCTTTTTGGATAATCCCACAATCCGCATGGTATCAATTACCTAATAAGAAAAGTGGTGTCACCTTACTATTTTTGGTTAAGTTTTTGGTCTATGATAGCGAGGATGGATTTTTGCAGGTTTTCAATAGCTTTTTCTGCCATGCCGGGCATATAAAATAGCTCATGGGGTTCAATTTCTAAAGCGGCGGCAAGGCGTTCAATCATTTTGGCGGAGGGGAATTTTCGGGCAAGTTCGACCATTGCCAGATAATGCGTTGAAATTCCCGCTTTTTCCGCTAGATTTTCTTGCGTTAAGCCCAGTTTTTGGCGGTTCAACTTCAAATTCAAGGCTAAAACCTCTTTAATACCTTTCATTTATGGTAACTTTGCCTATTAAGCCATTATAAATTGTTTATCACTCTTAACGCTTTCCCTAAAACCTCTTCCCCTCTCCTCTACACGATGTATGCCTAAAGAATTTATTTAGTACAGGCGGGCAGGCTGCGCACGCTGTAAAAACTTCGTAAGAGTCCGCCTACGAGCCTTTCGGCGACTAAACAGCGGTAGGTAGAAAACTTTATCTAGGGTACGTCGCCGAACTTTTATTCTCTGAATTTTCTTTGTTTTATCCCAAAGTCTCTCCGGCGGGGAACGCCCGAAAGATGTTTTTACATCGCACGCAGCCTGCCCGCCTGTACTCAAGGATTTTATTGGGCATACATCTTCTAACGCTAGTAATCTTTTAAATCGGTAATAAGGCATTGCGTATTCAAGTTATTACCTAAAAGATGACTTTTTTAGTCTTTATTTTAGAAAAAACCCAAAATTCCCCTTGACAAACTTACCCCAAAAACCGTAAAATATTCTTAATGAAGCAAAAAATAGCTATTAATACTCAATTTCCGACACAAAAACATCAAATGTTAATATACCCCCCCCCCCCCCCACCCCCCACCCACCCCCACACCACCAATTTAATCATCAATATTTTTTTTTTTTTTTTTTTTTTTTTTTTTTTTTTTATTTATTTTTTTTCTTTATTTTTTTTCTTTTTTTTTTCAAATTTTTAACTTAAAAAATAATTTTTTATGCTTTATTTTAAAAAAAACCCCAAAATCCCCCTTACAAACCTACCCCAAAAACCGTAAAAAATTTTTAAAGAAGCAAAAAAAAGCTATTAAAACCCAATTTCCGACACAAAAACATCAAATTGTTAAATACTCCCCCCCCCCCCGGCGTGTTCAAATAGCGTAACATTTTATCATTTTTATAATAATTTTTTGTTTTCTCGTTTCTTTGCTATGAAAGGTAACAAGTCTTTATCCCTCTTTTCTATTTCTATATTTATTTACAAATCAAAATTAGAAGGAATTTTTCACAGTTACTCAGGTTTGGGGATATATACGCTCCTTGTCAAATTGAAAAACACCGCGTATGCGGAGTTTATATGCTGGCGAGCATTGTACGCCAATATTTCATCATAGGAGGACAACGATGAAAAAAACAGTAACTGACCTTATGGTTATAAGCGATGATCCAAAAACTCCGGCAATGGTTAACCGTAAATGGCTTCCAATGACGGCTTTTAAACAGGCTTATTATTACACATACTCATTTGAAAAAGGAAACCTGATGTTGGAACTGGAAGATTTTCTGCCCAAAGCGGCGTTTGTAAAACAATAAGGTTTGGTTTAACAATGATTATTACATCAACGCCTGTGCCTATAAAGCGTGTTTTTATATTCTTGCTTTTCTTCTTTTCTTTGATTAGCAAAGTAAATGCCCAATCAAAACTTGATGCCTTTACGCAGAACGTGGAAGTACCGTATTTTTCGGTTGGCGGAGGGGTTGGATCAAGCAATATTCTTATCAATGGAACATCATTCGGGTTTCTTGTTGACTCTCATTTCCTTTTTATTCCCAATTTAGCTGCGGGAATAAAAACAGGGATAAACTTCAGTTCTGATAAAATAACCGCTTTAGAAACACAGACATACGCCCGTTGGTATTTTTGGCCCATTGAAATACGGCAGGAATCTTATTGGAACCAAATTAATATTTTTTTACAAGGCGGTTTAGGGATACTTGCGGCCTTTAAGGGGGGTGAAGCGCGGGATTCCCGCTCATCCATTCTGTTTGACGCAACAGTCGGAGTAAGTATACCGTTGGCTTCCAACTGGCATATTGAACCTTCATTGCGGGCTGGGTACCCGTTTATGGTCGGATTTGCCGTTACGGCAGGATATAAGTTTCCATTGCAAAAGACTAAATACCGGGAAGTTCCGCCCATTGAAATTATCAAGACAATAAAAATAGCTTCGGTTGAATATATCATATTTGCGGCAAATATATCGAAATATAACGAAGGGCTTGACGCAAGTACCAAATCACTTAACGAAGTGATTATAAATCAAGTAACGCAGACGCTCAAAGAAAATCCTGGATTCCTGATAAGATTGGCAGGTCACGCCAATCCGATTACAAACGATCCTAAAGAAGCCACGGAACTTTATAGGCTTAGCATGGAGCGGGCGAATGAAATATCTCGAATTCTCAAAGCAAAGGGCGTAAAAGAAGAGCAGATAGTTGTTATAGCGCATGGCGGCACGCGTATAGTTACCAGTTCACGGGATGAGTGGAGCAGAAATCGCCGGGTTGAGTTAATAGTTATTCAGGTTGAATAGGAGTAAAACTATGAAATGTAATACAAAAAAACATGTGTTAATTCTGATGATATTGATATGCGCTGAGGTCACTGCCTGTAAAAACAATATTATGGAAGAATGGTGGAGCGTTTCCGTTGAAGAACCCGCCACTTACACCGTTACTTTTAATGCTAACGGCGGAACTCCCGCCCCCGCGAAACAGACGGTGAATATCGGCGGCAAAGCGACAGAACCGGCATCCATGACCAAATCTGGGAATACTTTCGGCGGCTGGTACAAGGAAGCGGCTTTTACAAACAAATGGAATTTCGCAACAAACACGGTCAGCGCCGACATTACTTTATACGCACAATGGAATCCTGTAGCGGTTGAAAAACCCACCGTTTACACCGTTACTTTTAATACTAACGGTGGAACTCCCGCCCCCGCGCAACAGACAGTGAATATCGGCGGCAAAGCAAACGAACCGGCAGCTATGACCAAATCTGGGAATGTTTTCGGCGGCTGGTACAAGGAAGCGGCTTTTACAAACAAATGGAATTTTACAACAGACACGGTTAGCGCCGACATTACCTTATACGCGCAATGGAATTCCGCAGCGGCGGAATTATACGTCAACGATGTTTTGCAAATGCAGGCAAAACTGCCTGAGTTACTCGCATGGATTAAAGGTAACACGGCAAACAACACAAACTATGAAATACGCCTCGGCGAAAACGCTTCACTACTGCCGACGGAAGGGCAGTTCAACTATCCCGGCAAAACCGGTGTAAATGTTTCTCTTATCGGAACTGGCGCGGAACGAACAATTACTCTTACCAACAATGCCAAAGGTTCGCTCTTTGAAGTGGGTACCGGCGTTACCTTTGTTCTGAACCAGAACGTTACTCTGAAAGGGCACAGTGAAAATACTAGCGAACTGGTAAAGGTTTCAAGCGGCGGAACTATGATCATGAAGGACGGAGCAACGGTTAGGGATAATGTAAATACAAGCGCACCAACCGCTACCAGTACATTTGCAGGCGGAATATTGGTTATAGGCACATTAATTATAGATGGTGGTACTGTCGTTGAAAATAAAACTAATGACTGTGGAAGCGGAGTATGTGTCACTGGTACTTTTACAATGAATGGAGGTTCCATATCCAATAATAAAGCAATAAAAATAAATGTGAATAGTGATTTGGGTGGGCCTGGGGGTGGGGTATATGTATACGGGGGTACTTTTACAATGAATGGAGGTTCCATATCCAATAATGAAGCCTATGGCGGCGGCGGGATATACATAGACGGGAGTACTTTTACAATGAATGGAGGTTCCATATCCAATAATGAAGCCTATGGCGGCGGCGGGATATACATAGACAAAAGCACTATTATTATGAATAGCGGAACTGTTACAGGTAATAAAACTACTAAGGATGCGGGGGGCGGGATAGCTGTGTACTCCGGCACTTTTACAATGAACGGCGGCTTAATATCCGAAAATGAAGCCCCATTTGAAGGCGGCGGAGTAGTCGCATACAAAGGCGCTTTTACCATGAAAGGCGGCGTTATAAGCAAGAATAAAGTAACTGAAAAGCTCAGCACATACATTGTCGGAGGAGGCGGTGTTTATATATCTGCAACAGATGGCGGAGGTTTCACAAAAACCGGCGGTATTATTTATGGTTCCGACGCTTCCGGCGGCTTGGCAAACACTGTTGTGGAACGATATTTCAACGGTGGTGACGCTGTTTTCGCATATCAAGGCAACAATACCGGCAAGGTTCGTAACAGAACTCTGTACGAATCTGACAATATATCCACAACAAATTGGAGCATTGGCTGGGAATAAAGTTGGTTATGACTATAAAACGCAAAGGAGTACACGCACTTGTAACTGGTAACGAATTTACATAGTATACCATGCCTTGCAAGGTACGCTAGATATGTGAGATCACAGTAGCAAAATGCTTATTAGCGCTATAAGATGTATGCCCAATAAATTCCTTGAGTACAGGCGGGCAGGCTGCGTGCGATGTAAAAACATCTTTCGGAAATTCCCCGCCGGAGAGACTTTGGAATAAAACAAAGAAAATTCAGAGAAAAAACGTTCCCTGACCACTTAAATGCGATAAAGGAATAGTTTTATTCATTAAGAAAAAATAATAAATGAGTTAAGTATTTATAAATTTATCGTAATTTCGCATTTAGGTGGTCAGGGAAAGGCTCGTAGGCGGGTTCTTCCGAAGTTTTTACAGCGTGCGCAGCCTGCCCGCCTGTACTGAATAAATTCTTTGGGCATACATCGTGTTACCACTAACAATAAATTAATATTATTCACGACGGTACTTTTTTTTAATGTGTTTTAGCGGTCATGCAGTGAACAGGTAAAATTTCTTTAGTGAATTTTACCGGAGAAAATTCCCTCAGAGTCGAAAAAATAATACTTGACAACATGAACTAAATTTGGTACTATAAAAAAGTTATGGATTCTCTCCGCATTACGGAGACTTCAATATAACTGGATTATTAGTTGTAAGTTGTCAGGAACAAATAGGGAGTAAAAAATGCTCAATTTAGTCGAGGATATTAAATCAATTTCTTATGTCAAATCACATACTGCCGAAGTAATGAGGCAAGTTGAAGAAAAAAACAATCCTATGGTTATAACTCAAAATGGTGAAGCAAAAGCTGTTTTAATGGATGTAAGACAATATCAAAATATTATTGATACAATAAATTTATTAAAAATCTTATCCATTGGAGAAAATGATATAAAGAACAAACGTGTTTATACTCATGAACAAATACAAAAAAAAGTAAAAGCAATTCTGAAATAAATATTTATGGAAATTGTTTGGTCAAAAGACGCTGGCGATGAACTATTGGAAATAATTTCTTATATAAAAAACAACACCGGAAAAATAACCGCAGAAAAAATATTCAAAAAAATTGACGATGGGGTAAAAAAGGCTTCAGAGAACGCGGCAGGAAGAAGAATAGCTCCAATGTTAATGAATTTTGGCATAAAAAATATTCATCAACTAAACATAAGTCCATGGGCAATTTTTTATAAAGTAGAAAATAATGAAATGAAAATTATTTCAATAATTGATCAAAGAAGAAATTTAGAAGAAATACTTTATAAAAAAATATTAGATGGAAAAATATTGTAAGCGCAACAACATATATGCACCAATAACTTTCGATAAGATGAATAGGCAGTCAATAATTTATCCTCCGCAATATTCCCTAATAAGCTCCGTAAACGCCTCTCCGTACTTTTCCAATTTTCTTTTCCCCACGCCGTTCACGTTGGAAAATTGAACAAGAGAGACAGGCATTTTACGGCACATATCCCTCAGATTCGCGTCATGAAAAACCATGTACACGGGAACCGATTCTTTGGCGGCGATTTCTCTCCGCAATTTTTTCAATTTATCAAACAGAACATCGTCAATATCCGCAGACGGGTTTTGTCTTTTTAAGAATTTCGCGTTGTCTTGTTTCGACGTTTTTTCATAAGACACATTTTGAGCGTTTAATAGTATCGAACCGCTTTGCTTCGGTAATTTTTCATAAGACACGTTTTGAGCGTTTAATAATATCATGCCGTTTTGCTTCGGTAATTTTTCATAGGACACGTTTTGAGCGTTTAATAATATCATGCCGCTTTGCTTCGGTATTTTTTCATCAGACGCGTTTTGAGCGTTAATGAGTTTTACGTTTTTTTCTTGACGTGATTTTTTATCGGAAACTTTTTCGCGCTCTTTCGGCAGTTTCATTAATACGCGTACTTCTTCATTGAAAATTTTTTCCGCGTTGCCAAGCGTTACAACAGGATACTCTCCTTCTTCCACCAGCAAAAAAGCTTTGTCAATCAGGTGATCAATGATAAGGCGGATCCTTTGCGCGCTTACGCTGGACATAATCGCGTAGGTGCTGAGGGTGTCAAAGCCTAAGCGGAGGATTTTTTCGTTCTTGCTGCCGCGCAGAATGTCAATTATCATTGTCTTCCCAAAACTGCGGCTTCGCTGTTTCAGGCGGTATACGCAGGAAACAATTTTTCGCGCTTCCACGGTAACGTCGGCCTCTTCAAACTCAGTCAGGCAGGTTGAACAGTTGCCGCAGTTTGCAGGAGCTTTTTCGCCGAAGTAGGCAAGCAGGCGGCGGCGAAGACAGTCGTGTCCCGAGGCGTAAAAAGTCATCTGTTTTAACAGTTCCAGATTATGCGCCTGCAATTCTTTGTCAGCGGGTTCTCCGTTTTCGTCATTGGTTATAAGATACTTGTTTATCTGCACATCCTGACCATTGTACAAGAGTACGCAGTCCGCGGGAGAACCGTCTCTCCCAGCGCGTCCGGCTTCCTGATAATAGCTTTCAATGTTTTTGGGCATATTGTAATGAATGACATAGGACACGTTTGATTTGTCAATCCCCATGCCGAAAGCGTTAGTCGCTACCATCACCGTTTTTCTGTCGTAAATAAAATCATCCTGATTTTTTCTACGTTCCTCGTCGATAAGGCCGGCGTGATAACGGGTAGCGTTAAAACCGCAACTAAGAAGAAAATCGCAGGTTTCTTCCACTGTTTTTCTGGTAGCGCAATAAATGATGCCGCTTGCTTCTTTTCGTTTGTAAAGACATTCCAAAAGCGCGGTTTTTTTGTCTTTTGGTTTTTGCACTTCAAAATAAAGATTAGGCCTGTCAAAACCGGTGTTTATAGAAAGGGGATTTCGCAGAGCCAGCATTTTGCGGATGTCTTCCCTCACGTTGACAGTCGCTGTCGCGGTAAAAGCCGCGACTACGGGACGCGGTTTAATGCTTTTGATAAAACCCGCTATTTGCAGATAACTCGTCCTGAAGTCATGCCCCCACTGCGATACGCAGTGCGCCTCGTCAACGACCACAAGCGGGATACTGTTAGCTGCAAATTCAGACGTATCAGTCCTTTGCAGGCGCTCGGGAGCGATGTAGAGCAGTTTGATTTCACCACTTGTTATTTCATCCATCGTCTCCATGTATTCCCTGCCGCTTAAAGAACTGTTTATAAAAGCCGCGCCGCATCCCGCTTCTTTTAACGCGCTGACTTGATCCTTCATCAGTGAAATCAACGGTGAAATAACGATGGTCATCCCGTCGAGCATAAGGGCGGGTATCTGATAACAGAGAGATTTTCCCGCTCCGGTCGGCATCACCGCAAGCGCGTCAGTTCCCGTAAGAATGGCGTCTATAACTTCTTCCTGCCCCGGGCGAAAAGAAGAATAGCCGAACTTTTCCTTGAGTATTGTAAGTTTGTCCATAATTGCTCCAGTGTTACAGTTTCTGTGTCAAACGTTAAACTTAAAGAAAATAACATCTCCGTCTTGAACAACATAGTCCCTGCCTTCAAGACGGTATCTTCCCGCTTCTTTAATTTTCGCTTCCGTTCCATAAGTAAAAATATCTTCGCAAGTGTATACTTCGGCTTTTATAAAGCCCTTCTCAAAATCCGTGTGAATAACTCCCGCCGCTTTTGGAGCGGTATCTCCGGCACGGATTGTCCACGCCCTGCACTCGTCTTTTCCTGAGGTGAAAAAAGTTCTTAAACCAAGTAATTTGTAAGCGCTGTGAATGAGGGCGGAAAGCCCCGTCTCTTCCAACCCTAAGTCTTCTAGGAACGCTTTTTTTTCTTCGGGATTTTCTATGCCACAAAGGTCGGACTCAAATTTTCCGCAGATGCAGACGGCTTCGGTTCCTTCGCTTTGAGCGCGTTTTTTCACGGCCTCCGTGCAGGCGTTACCCGATTTAACTCCGGCTTCATCGACATTGCACACATAAAGCTGTGGCTTTGCGGTGATAAAATGACAATCGTAAATCGCGGCTTTTTCCTCATCGTTCAAACCAAGCGAGCGGATTGGCTGCGCGTTTTCAAGGGCGGGGCCGATTTTATCGAGTATCGCAATGACAAATTCGGAGTTTTTCTTTTCGGCTTGATTTTTTAAAGTTTTTTCCGCCCGCTCGCGCCGTTTGGCAAGAGTCTGCAAATCGGCAAGCGCCAATTCAATGTCAATTGTTTCGATGTCGGACGCGGGATCGAGCTTGTCGCTTACATGGATTACATCGGCGTTTTCAAAACAGCGGACGACATGGGCGTAGACGGACGCGTCGCGTATATGTGAAAGAAACTGATTGCCAAGCCCCTCACCCCTTGACGCGCCTTTTACCAATCCGGCGATATCGACAAATTCAACAGTCGCGGGTATTGTCCGCTCAGGGGTAAAAATAGCGGATAATTTATCAAGGCGAACGTCCGGGACGTTGATGGTTCCGACATTAGCCTTGACGGTGCTGAACGGATAATTTGCCGCCTCAGCCGGTGTGGAACATAACGCCGAAAAGATAGTTGACTTCCCCACATTGGGCAGCCCTAGAATACCGCAGTTTAACGCCATGAGGCATTGTAGCATATTGGGGGAATATGTTCAATTATGGCATATCGGCAGCCCAAAATCACCTTTCCGCCGCTTGACATATTTTTTAACTTTTGGTATGGTAAAAAAAGCGCGGGAATAGCTCAGTGGTAGAGCGCGACCTTGCCAAGGTCGATGTCGCGGGTCCGACTCCCGTTTCCCGCTATAAATTATAAATAACTGATTAAATTGATATTTATAATTATTTAGGAAATTGCGAGTAAACGTGGGAGGCGGATCATACAATCCGTTCCTTACGACAAGCGACCCGAAGGGGCGCATGGCGCGGGTACGACTCCCGTTTCCCGCTTAAAATCTTAAATAGCTGCCAATTAAATCGTTATTTTTGATTTTTTGAAACAACGAGTAAGTGCTAAAAATCATTATTTTGAACAAAGGCGTTTATCAGATGATGCTGGGGTCAGCTGGATTCCGCTAATATCCTCTGATAAGCGCCTTTTTTTGGAGGTTGCTTTATGCAGAATGAAGGGCAAGTACGGATACCATCCGGCTGCGCCATATCAGGCATTATTGACAAAACGGGGCGGCGCATGAGCGGCGAGGCGATGATTAAGTCCATTTCCGTCATGCACGACCGTTCTAACGGATTGGGCGGCGGTTTTGCCGCTTACGGGATTTATCCCGAGTACAAGGATTATTACGCCTTGCATCTATTTTACGATTCCGTATCAGCGAAAAAAGAGTGCGAAGAATTTTTAGAAGAGCATTTTGACATCATCAATCTTTCAAAAATTCCAACGCGAAAAATAAAGGAGATTACCGACGAGCCGCTGATCTGGCGCTACTTTGTAATTCCACTGCCGACAAAACTCGCCGACAGCCAGCTTGACGAGAGGGAATTTACCGCCAAATGCGTGTTCAACGTCAACACAAAAATTAACGGCGCTTATGTCTTTTCAAGCGGGAAAAACATGGGCGTGTTCAAGGCGGTCGGCTTCCCCGAAGACGTAGGGCGTTTTTACAAGCTTGAGGAATACGAAGGCTGGTGCTTTACGGCGCACGGGCGTTACCCGACAAATACTCCCGGCTGGTGGGGCGGCGCCCATCCGTTCTCGCTGCTTGATTATTCCGTTGTGCATAACGGCGAAATATCTTCCTACGATACCAACCGCCGCTCTATCGAAATGTACGGCTACAAATGCACTCTCCAGACCGACACTGAAGTCATCACCTATATAATAGATTATCTGCACAGAAAACAAAAACTTACTTTTAGCGAAATCGCTTCGGTCATAGCCGCTTCATTTTGGCAGACCATTGAAAAGCAGCCGCCGAAAGAAAGGGAGACTCATGAATTTTTGCGCGTAATGTTCAGCGCGCAGCTAATAACTGGTCCGTTCTCGATACTTGTCGGCTTTGACGGCGGACTGATGGCGTTAAATGACAGGCTTAAACTGCGGAGCATGGTGGTCGGGGAAAAAGACGATCTTGTTTACATGGCGAGCGAAGAAGCGGCTATCCGCATAATTGAACCGAACCTTGACAATATTTGGGCGCCAAAAGGCGGCCAGCCAGTCATCGTTTGTTTGAATGGAGGGCATGCATAATGGCAATTAATTTTTTATATCCCGAATATGAAATGATAAGGAATTACGACAGATGCATTGTCTGCCGCGCCTGCGAGCGCCAATGCGCCAACGAAGCGCACGAATATATCGCCGATTTGGAAAAAATGTTATGCGACGATACAAAGTGCGTAAACTGCCACCGCTGCGTTTCCCTCTGCCCTACCCGCGCCCTCAAAGTTATAAAATGCGGCAACACCTACAAACTTAACGCGAACTGGAACAGCAAAACTATCGATGAAATTTATAAACAAGCTGACTCAGGCGGCGTACTGTTGTCGAGCATGGGCAATCCTGAAAATTATCCCGTGTACTTTGACAAAATACTTTTAAACGCCTCGCAGGTTACAAACCCGTCCATAGACCCGTTACGCGAACCTATGGAGACAAGGGTGTCTCTCGGCGCGAAACCTGTAAGCATAGAACGCGACAAAACCGGCAGAATAATAAACAATCTGCCGCCGCAGTTACACCTGTCCATGCCCGTAATGTTCTCCGCGATGAGTTACGGTTCCATAAGTTACAACGCGCATGAAAGTTTGGCTCGCGCCGCAGAAGACCTCGGCATTCTTTACAACACCGGCGAAGGCGGTCTTCATGAGGATTTTTATAAATATGGAAAAAACACTATCGTGCAAGTCGCGTCGGGGCGTTTCGGCGTTCACCCGCAATATTTAAACTCAGGCGCGGCGGTTGAGATTAAAATGGGTCAGGGCGCGAAACCGGGTATCGGGGGGCATCTGCCGGGAGCGAAAATTGTAGGCGACATTTCCCGCACTAGAATGATTCCCGAAGGGACAGACGCGATTTCTCCAGCGCCGCACCACGACATATATTCTATTGAAGATTTGCGCCAGCTTGTCTTCTCTTTGAAAGAAGCCACTAATTATCAAAAACCGGTAATTGTAAAAATTGCCGCTGTCCACAACGTAACCGCGATCGCGAGCGGCATAGCCAGAAGCGGCGCTGACATAATAGCCATTGACGGCTTCCGCGGCGGTACGGGCGCCGCGCCTACGCGCATACGCGATCATGTCGGCATCCCGATAGAGCTTGCGCTTGCCGGCGTTGACAAACGGTTACGCGACGAGGGCATCCGCGACAGCGTGTCCATAGTCGCGGGCGGCAGTATCCGCTCAAGCGCCGACATTGTAAAAGCGCTCGCTCTCGGCGCGGATTGCGTTTACATAGCGACATCGGCGTTAGTCGCTCTTGGCTGCCACCTTTGCAGAAGCTGCCACGCCGGAAAATGCAACTGGGGTATCGCCACTCAGGTTCCCGAACTGGTCAAACGCCTGAACCCCGATATCGGGTACAAACGCCTCATCAATCTTTTAACGGCATGGCAGCATGAAATAAAAGAGATGATGGGCGGCATGGGGATTAATTCTATTGACGGGTTAAAAGGAAACAGGTTAATGTTGCGCGGAGTCGGATTAAATGAAAAAGAACTGGAAATTTTAGGCATCAAGCACGCCGGGGAATAAAGGAGATAAAATGAAAAAATTAATCAGCGGAAAAGTAAGGGAAGTATACGAAATTTCAGACGACAGGCTTGTCATAGTTACGTCGGACAGGATTTCTGCGTTTGATGTCGTCATGTCAAAACCCGTACTCAATAAGGGAAAAGTTTTAACAGCCCTTTCTTTATTTTGGTTTGATTATACAAAGGACATTGTTCCCAATCATTTTATTTCAAGCGATTTAAAAGATATGCCTGAACATTTTCAAAAGAGCGAATTTGAGGGGAGAACGATATTAGTAAAAAAACTGAAAATACTGCCGTTTGAATTTGTCATTAGGGGATATATGTTTGGAAATATGTGGGAAGCGTATTCCAAGGGAAGAGAATTCTGCGGTCAAAAAATAGAAGGCGATTATAAGTTAGCTGAAAAGCTCGACATCCCTCTTTTTACCCCTTCGACAAAAGCGCATATAGGGCATGACGAGTATATTTCTATTCAGTTTTTAGCGGACAAGCTTGGCTCTCATCTGACAAAAAGAATAGAAAAAATCTCCCTTGAACTTTACAACACCTGCTACAATTACGCCCATAACAAAGACATTATTATCGCCGACACAAAATTTGAATTTGGTCTTGATGAAAACAACGACCTCTTTCTTGCGGACGAAATATTTACTCCCGATTCAAGCAGGTTTTGGAGCCTCCCCGATTATCAAATTGGAACTTCGCCAAAAAGTTACGACAAACAATTCGTGCGCGACTGGCTTCTCAATAACAAAAAAGATGGCGAAATGCAATTTGACAATGTGCCTGACGACGTGTTAAACAAAACATCTGAAATTTACGCTGAATGTTTGCGGAGGCTGGTTAATGCCTGACCGTTACGAAAATCCCCTCTGCAAAAGATACGCAAGCGCGCAAATGCAGTTCATATTTTCGGACGACAATAAATTTTCAACTTGGCGAAAATTGTGGATCGCGCTTGCGGAGAGCCAAAAAGAGCTGGGGCTTGATATAAGCGCCGAGCAAATTGACGAAATGAAGGCGCACATTACGGACATCAACTATGAAACGGCGGCAAAAATTGAAGCTGAGACAAGGCACGACGTGATGGCGCATATTCGCGCCTTCGGCGAGCAATGCCCTAAAGCGAAACCGATTATCCATCTGGGCGCCACTTCCTGTTATGTGGGCGATAATACCGACATCATTCAACAGCGTTACGCGCTTTTGCAAATAAAAAAACTGCTTGTAAACACGATAGCTAAACTCTATGATTTCGCCGCCCAATACAAATCCCTGCCCTGCCTTGCCTTCACTCATTTTCAGTCCGCCCAGCCGACTACGGTAGGGAAACGCGCAACGCTCTGGATACAGGATTTATTATCCGATCTTGAACAACTGGAGTTTGCGCTTAACAACTTAAAACTTTTAGGCTGCAAAGGCACAACGGGAACAGGCGCAAGTTTTCTTTCCCTTTTTGAAGGCGATCATGAAAAAGTAAAGGCTCTCGATAAAAAAATAGCCGAAAAAATGGGTTTTGACAAAGTATATTCGGTTAGCGGGCAAACCTATTCAAGAAAAGTCGATTATTACGCCTTGTCCGTCCTTTCCGGCATAGCCCAAAGCGCGTATAAATTTTCAAACGACATCCGCCTGCTTTCCCACCTTAAAGAAATTGACGAACCGTTTGAGGATACTCAAGTAGGTTCCTCAGCAATGGCATACAAAAGAAACCCGATGAGAAGCGAGCGCATAGCTTCCCTAGCCCGTTATGTGACAGTTGACGCCCTAAATCCCGCGCTTACCGCCAGCGCCCAATGGCTTGAGCGCACACTTGACGATTCCGCAAACCGCCGCATATCAATCCCCGAAGCGTTCCTTGCCGCAGACGCGATACTTTCGCTTTACATCAATATCGCGGGCGGCCTAAATGTTTATCCCAAAGTAATAGAAAAACATTTAAACGAAGAACTGCCCTTTATGGCTACTGAAAACATTTTAATGTACTGCGTGAAAAAAGGCGGCGACAGGCAGGCTCTCCATGAAAGGATAAGGCTTCACTCCGTTGAGGCGGCAAAAAAAATAAAACTGCAAGGCGGGGACAATGATTTAATCGCCCGCATTTTAGCGGACTCATCTTTTGGAATTACCGAAAAAGAAATGAATAATCTGCTTTCCGCTGAGCAATTTACAGGCAGGGCAAAAGAACAAACGGAAGAATTTTTATCTGAGGTTAAAACTGTTCTGGATAAGAATAAAGAGTTTTTAGGCGTAGACGTTAAGATAACGGTATAAGGAGGAATATATGCTTACAGCGGTAGTCGGCATAAATTGGGGGGACGAGGGCAAAGGCCGCATGGTCGATTTGCTTTCTGAAGGTTACGAGGTTATCTGCCGTTATCAGGGCGGCAATAACGCGGGTCATACCGTCATCAATGACAGGGGAAAATTTATTCTAAACCTTTTGCCGTCAGGCATCCTTCGCGAAGGAACTGTAAATGTTTTGGGAAACGGCATGGTGGTAGATTTGGAACATCTGTGCGGCGAAATTAAAGCGTTAAAGGAAAAAGGCATTAAGGTTACTCCCGATAATTTAAAAGTCAGCAACAAGGCTTTTATTTGCCTGCCGTATCACAAGACGCAGGACATACTTGAAGAAGAACGGTTAGGTGATAAAAAATACGGTTCTACCCGCAGAGGAATCGCGCCCGTATACGGCGACAAATATATGAAAAAAGGGATAAGAATAGGCGATTTGTCTGACAGCGTAACTTTAAAACAAAGGCTTTCGGACATTCTTGAATGGAAAAATATGACATTTAAAGGCTACGGTTCAAGCGTAAAGTTAGACGACATGATGAATTGGCTGTCTGAATATGGGGCGCAAATAAAATCTTATATCACCGATACTACTGATTATTTGTCAGCGGCTATAAAGGCAGGCAAGAACATTTTGTTCGAGGCGCAATTAGGCGCGTTACGTGACATTGATTACGGCATTTATCCCTACACTACGTCGTCTCAGGCGCTTGCCGCTTACGCGCCCATAGGGGCGGGAATCCCCGGCGTTAAGCTTGACCGCGTTGTCGGCATTATGAAAGCCTTTTCAAGCTGCGTAGGCGAAGGCCCGTTTACAGTGGAAATGTCAGGAGATGAAGCCGTCGCCCTACGCGAAGCGGGAGCCGAATACGGCGCTGCGACCGGAAGGCCGCGCAGAGTCGGCGCGTTTGACGTGCCAGCAAGCAGTTACGGAGTGCAAGTACAGGGAGCGGACGAACTCGCGCTGACAAAGCTTGACGTGCTTTCGTACCTTGAAAAAATTCCCGTCTGCACAGAATATGAAATCGACGGTGTAAAAACCGCCCGTTTCCCGTCAGGCAGCGCTCTTGCAAGAGCAAAACCTGTATATCAATATATGGAAGGTTTTAAAACAGACGTATCCAAATGCCGTAAAGCAGAAGATTTACCGGACGCGGCTATCAAATATATCCGGTTTATTGAAAACGCCGTTGGCTGTCCGATAAAATACGTATCCGTCGGCGCGGGTCGCGATGATTATTTAGTATTAAGGTAAATTATTTCCCAAAGACTTCACACAAAGGTTAGAAGATCACAAAGAGGGAAGAGGTGGTTTTTATCCGCAGTCTAAGCGTGAGCTTCACGATAAGATAACGGACAAAAACCCCTGATTTCACTTTGTGTTCTTTGTCTCTTCGTGATCTTTGTGTGAAATTCTTTCGAAGAATTTTTAAAAACAGTCAAGCAAAATGAGAGATTTAACGTTTTGGCTGTAACTAACGTTTTTGCTTTTATATATTTTTTATTGATTCATATAATGTTGGAAACATTGACATAACAAATATTTGAATTACAGTTGCTATATTTATTATAAAATGTCCAACCATTATCGGTAATGGGTTTCTTTTATGGTAATAATAAATACAAAATATAATTGTTAATGGAAAAAATGAAATAAATCTATAAATTATAAATTTTGTATCCAACAAAAATGGTATAAAACTGTGTTGTAACGCATAAAAAAACGCAGGGAATAATATTGCCATATATTTGTTTTTTATTTGATTAACTCCAATTCCTAAATATAATCCATCCTCAGCTATTGTTGTTGTAATTGGAAGGATAAATATATTAATTATTGATAATGCTATTGGTATCGGGTGCAACATCATTACCGGCATATACGGAAATATATCATAACAAATAAATCCTGCTAAATACATTCCAGAAAATCCAATGCTCAAAGTTATTATTGAAACAAAAATAACAGTCCATATTTTTGTATTTCCTTTCTTATAATTTATTAAATCCAAATATTTTATTTTTTC
This sequence comes from Treponema sp. R8-4-B8, assembly GCF_054786175.1. NCBI lineage: Bacteria > Pseudomonadati > Spirochaetota > Spirochaetia > Treponematales > Treponemataceae > Treponema > Treponema sp. R8-4-B8. The sequence continues at coordinate 75 of NZ_BDHE01000479.1, read as the reverse complement.
TTTTTTACATATACACAATAGAATTATTATTGTTATTATATTGCAGAAACTTACCAGTATAGACCACAAATAATT